>CALWGL010000020.1 GCA_944380025.1 uncultured Lachnospiraceae bacterium | reverse complement strand
TCATCTTAGACAGGAGACCTGCAAGCAGCGGGTTTTCAATCTTATTGTACAGCCGTTCCTCCAGCAGAGGATATAAGGTCTCCAGTATTTCTTCGTAATCCACATCATCAACCGTCATTTTAATTTCGATCATCTTGTCTTCCTGCTTTCTGATATAAAATAACTTTATCCTCTGATCGGGTCGTCTGTAATAATCGCGAAAGACTCTTTTACATTCGTATAACATTCATCCAGCTGATCCAGTGTAATAAAAATCTTTCCTCCGTCCGGTCTCTGGGAAGAGCTGTCACAGAGATAAAATCCTGCCAGTTCTCCGGTATCCGGATCCCTCACCGTACCGGTCAGGCAGACCGCGTGGTTGGATACGACTTCTCCTTCCGCATTTTCCACCTTCCACTCCCTGTCCTGGAGAATCCCCGAATTTACACCCAGGATCACTCCGTGCCCGCCTTCAATGGCTTCCGCCAGGCGTTCGCCGTCCGCCGTGTCCGAAAACTCGCAGTGTGCTTCGATTCCATAGTGGGAAAGCACTGCCAGATCGTTGCCGATCGTTGTCCCTCCTCCGTGATATTTAGGATCATCCTTGATGCATTGATCGTTTTCCATGGCATACTCCACGACTTCCGGTTCCGTGACATCCATCCCCGCCATCTTACAGATATTGGATACCGAGGTTAGTCCGCATGTCCCGGTCGCTCCATAGGGATTGTCAAAGCCCTGCTGATAATCCAGGATCTCTCCGAGACGGAACGGATCTCCGCAGACCATCGCCCGGTCCATCCCCGGCACTTCCGCAGACAGTTCCATCGGAAGAATCGGCTCGATCTCCTCGATCTCGCCAATGCCCCACACATCGGTTTCCCTGAGCCCTTCGGCTTCCATCAAATCATCCATTTTCAGCCCTTCCATCAACATCTGTCCCGCCTCCTTTACTTGCTGCAAGTTTACCATAATATATAATTTTTACGTCATTTCTGCATTTTTCCCAATCAGAACAGCAGAATTAACCCGGGATTTCATTCCGTTTTTGAGACATAAGCAGGGAATTCAATCTGTCAAGCTCCCTGATCAGCCTTTTATTGTTTTCTATCTGCCGGTCCGCCTGGATCCTGTATGCTTCCAGATCCTTCTTCTTTTCCTCGAAAAAGGTTTTATATTCTTCCTGATATTCTTTCAGCAGCGTTTCCCCTGCCTGTCTGTAGCCGCGCCAGACCTGATTCAGATTCTGACGGCATTGTTTTATGATGGGATCGGCGCAGTCTGCCACTCTCTTTTCCACTTCCACCGCAGTTTCTTCTCTCTTTTTCCAGAACCAGATCCTTCCTGCCGCCCCGATCAAAAGTCCGACCACATTAAAAGAAGCTACAAGAAACGCCCACATAGCATAACTGTCCGATCCGGTTATAACATCGTTATAAATACCCGTCGAACTGACAGCCGGAACCTCTTTTTTCTTTGCCAGAAAAACACTTTTGCTGGTATCTATCACTTTTCCCGTAAAAGAATGAAAGTCTCCCGTATTATACCGATAACGCCCCAGCATCTCGCCGGTTTCTGTTACGAATTCTGCGTATTCTTTCTCGTAAAACCGACTCAGGCTGTTTCCGGCCTGCCGGCACAGATTTTCAATCTCGCAGGTCATTTCCTGCATCCGGCTGTTGAATCTGCCCTTCAGATAGGAATTAATTCCATCCGAATTTCCTATGCTTCGAATGCTCTGTCCCGCTTCTGATCTGGCCGCGTTCACCTTATCCCTTATAATTTCCTCCAGACTGTCTTTTGATTTTCTTACGGAACCAGCCAGGGTATCGCAGTATTTTTTCAAAAGCTTTTCATATTCCGCCGTCAGATTGTCGTAAGAATATGTCTCCACAGCTTTTTTCGCCCGCAGTATGTTTTCCTGCTCGGAGGAGATCCCGGATTTCAGTTCCGACAACAGATTTTCCATCATCTCCGCGGTCTTAGCTGCTACAAGCTGCTCCCTCCTTCCGCTCAGAGAAGCGAATATCTCCAGAAGCATCTGCTCAAACGCTGCGGTCCACCGGCTCTTTACGGCAGGATTTTCAGAATAATCCCTCAGAGCTTCCGCGGCCGCGCAGCCGTATACCTTAGGGTGTTCCAGACCGAAATCGGTCTCCAGACGGCCTTCTACGAAACGGATCAGCTTTTCCCTCTCTTTTTCCGGGGCAAGATCCATTTTCGTAACCACAAATATGGAATCCGCCAGCAGGTGCTTCGCATTTTGTTCCAAAAAAACGGTAAAATCATGCATATAGACGCAATAGCATGGAAACAGAATAATCGCGGCATCCGCCTCTTCCCGAAGAACATTCTGAGTCTGCAGGATATGTCCTTTCGCCGACTCTCCGCCGGGATTCACGCCGGGCGTATCCACGATGCAGAATCCGGGATATCCGTCCTGGCGGGGAAACGATATCCGTACCTTCTGAATCACAGATTCCAGTTCGCTGGTAGTCGTCAGATAATCGATCAGCTCTCCTTCTTTCCCGGGAAGTTCTCTTTTTGTGATATTCCGAAACCATTCTCTGCCTTCCCGGTTCAGCGCATGCGTCTTTCCGTCCGTTCCGGTCAGAGTGATCTTTGTCTCCATGTCACTGCCATTCCAGTCAATGAAGGCAGGAACTGCAGTCGTGGGCAATACATCCATCGTCAGAAGCGGACGTTTCAGCACCGCATTCAGAAATGTGCTCTTTCCGCAGCTGAAATCTCCGATTATCGCCAGTTTCATATCCGGATATCGGATTCTTTGCTTAATGGGCGCGATCTGCTCCAGGTAACGGTTTCTTTTTTCTTTATCCAGTTCTAATATAAGCTGTTCCAGCTTCTGCATCATCTCTTCCGGTAATTCATTCAAGGTCGGTTCCTCCTCTCCAGACAGTATGCCAGATACCTCACATACAGCTTCCTGTATTCCCGGTTTTTATGGATTCTTGACTGAATCCCGATCAGGATCAGTATCTGTGTCTCCGGTTCCGATACCTCTGCCTGGTTTTGTATTTCTTTTTCCATTTTCCCGGCCCATTCGCTGATCGCCGTGCTGTCGCTGCACCGTTCAAAAATTCCGCCAAATCCCAGCAGTATTTCTATATCTCCCGCTATCTTCTTCACTTCCACCGGAACCGGCGTCCCTTTCAGATACTCAAAGCAGATTTTTCTGGCCGTTCTGGCTCTTTTTTCATCCAGCAGATGTTTTTTCCCGTCCAGACTTCGGATCAGATCCTCGTCCAGCGTACTTGCCGACGGATCCTCCAGCCGGTTCTTCAGAAGGACCGCCAGGCACTGCCCTATGTATTTTCGGTTGTCATTGCAGATATCTGTCCTCTGATATATAAACGGACGGGCTTTTTCCTGTCCATAATAATCCACCCTGCAAAGAACCGGTTCCGCCCACTGGCTCTGGTAAACCACAGCCGTCCCTGCCGGGAGCTTCGCCAGTTCCTGCTGCTGCCATTCTGTCAGCGCGACGGAATCTCCGGCAATCCGCCGGTCGTCCCGGTCCGGAAGCATGAAGAACACCTTTGTCCGTGTATTACGGATCGCGGACTGATCCATCACAGACGGCGACTGATCCGCGATCACAAAACCTTCCCCGTAAGTGCGCATCTCCGCGATCGCGTTCGTAATCATTTCCGCCGATGCGGCTTTCATATTTCCCGTATCGGCCGATACCGGCCCTGTCTGTCTGCGAAGCAGATGATGAGCCTCCTCCAGCAGCGTAAGGTGCCTCAGAGGGCTGTTCATCTCTCCGGAACACATACGGTATTCAGCCAGACGCATGACAAGTACGCCCATAATGAAAGCCCTCGTTTCTTCTGAACCCACCCGGCTGATATCCACAATGACATTTTCATCAAACAGCCCTCTGTCTCCGATCTCTTCCCGTCCGAACACCGTGCCGTAGATTCCGTTCGTCAGCGACTTCACACGCGTCACCAGTGCTCCGGTGTAATTTCCCTTCACCTCGCCTGAATACGCGGAGCGGCTGATCACCTCCGGAAGCTTTTCCAGCAGGTCCGCAAAGCCGGGAAACTCTCCTCCTTCCGGACAGTCGCCCACCATCATATCAAAGCCTTTATCTCTGTAGATTTCCTCCACCGCGTCTTTCAGTATGGCGGGCATGGCAGAATACAGCGGCCATGCCGCCTGGAAGATCGACATGAGACGGTCGATATGCTCCAGCACATGGATACCGTCCGGATAAGCGAACGGATTGACGCGCAGCGGCGGCGCGTATCGGACGTTGGTTCCGTATACACGGAATCCGTCCCGACCTCCGAACACCCTGGCATATTCGCCTTTCGCAGGCTCAATGACCAGCGCTTTCACTCCCTGGCCCACCGCCTGATCCAGAAGCTGGTAGCAGAAATTGGATTTGCCCACGCCGGTGGCTCCGGATACGAAAAGATGGCTGGTCAGGCCATTCAGGCCGAATGATACCTCCGTATATGGATCTTCTTTCTCCATATGGATGACACAGCCGATTCTGGCCCGTCTGTCTTCCGTGTTTCCTGCTCCCGAACCGCCGCACAGGATGTCTCTGGCAAAGGCCGCGTGAGAAGACACATGAAAACCTGGAAGCGACTTTTCCGGCAGGCAGAAATAAGCAGGTATATCGGACAGTCCTACCGGCTGTCCCGCCTGTATCCTGGGAAACCCGGACTCCTCTCCAAAAGAAAAGGACGGATGTACTCCTCTGAGCAGATACCGGCGTATCTGTTCCACCTGCTCTTTTTCCGACCACTGGTAGATCCGTGAGGACTCCCTGATTCCGCCGGAAGAAAATACAATGGACCGATACAGATTTGCCGCGGACACAGCAGTCTCCAAATCCCCTGCGATAAAATATCCCGCCACCCGGAAGGCCCCTTCGTGTTCCAGCCTGTCCAGACGGCGGATTTCACGTTCGATCTGATCCAGCAGCCCGGAAATGGACCGGTTGACACTGCTTCTCTGTATGCTGTGGCTGGAGGTCGTGCCTCTTCCCAGATTATACCCCTCTGCCTTCGCCTCGCTGTCCGCCGTGGATTCTGTCCGCGTCTCAGTTTTGCTGTCTGCCGTGGATTCCTGTTCTGTTTCCGTGACAGTCTTCGGACGCCGGACAGTATCTGCTCCCATCCATTCATCCGCTTTTTTCAGCGTATTGGTGACAACCGGTGCGTAAAAGAGGCCTCCCATCCCGGCATTCATCCAGGCGCCCATTCCGGCCGCAATCAATGTGCCTGCGGCCTGCAGTGCCGCTTCATGCTTTTCTGCCCTTTCATCTGCATCAACAGACTGCACGCTTCTGCTCGTACCCGAAGTCTGTGTCTGCCCCGTGCTTATTCCGGTGCTTAGAGTGATGGACCTGGAAATCGTTTCCGATACGCTTAGCCCATAACTTTCTGTCTCGCCTTCCGACATGGACACTTCCTGCTTTTGGAACGGAGATATCTGGGTATACAAAGACTCCAGGCTTTTCCGTATCTGGACTATTTCACCGGTATCCATGCAGTCCGCCAGCAGGATCATGGAAAACGGCCTGCCCCGCATACCGTCGACCAATGCATCCAGCCGCTCTCCCGGAATGTTCCTCTGATCCGTCCTTTCTTCCGGGAATCCGGATATGGCTGTTATGGTAATTTTTTCATTCTCCGGAAGTATTCTCTTAAGCATTCCTCTGGATTCTTCAAACTTCATATTCTCATACCGGCAGCCTGGGAAAATGCCCTGAAATGAATTCAAAAATGTACGGTATCCAAAGGATAGCCTGTCGTACCGGTCCGCGCTGATTCCCAGATACAGATTGATCCGGCCGGTCTTTCCCTCCAGAAAGAGAACGGCGCTGATTCCCTGGCCCCGGAGCGCACTGTAAACGGTCTTCAGTTTCTCCGACACCGACTGTTCTTTTTCATAGACAAAACTGTCCAGACGGATCAGGCGCAGATTATTTCCCGGAATAATTTCGGCAGATTTCTTTTCCATCGGCAGGATCCCGGCATCGTCCAGCCCGGACAGATAACCCTTCCTCACATAAAGCTCCGCTTTCGCTACAGCCTCATTGATAACCATTGATACTTCTTTTTTTTCCTGATATGTTGCCAATTCTGTCTTCATCGCTGCCCCTCTTTCATGAAAACAGCTGCTCCGCTTCCCGGCGGGCATTCTCCCATGTCTGTCTGTAATGGCTGTATTCCTTCTTTTCACATGCGAGGACTATTTCTTCCGTAATATCCAGAAGCTGTTTTCTGATCCCCCGCAGCTTCTCCACCGTCATTCCTTCTTCCCCGGCGGCTTTCAGCTGATTACGCAGATACTGCAATGCCATCATCTCCTTCTGTACAGGGACGAATGGTATCCGATTGTCAATAAACTGCCAAACGAGCTGAGAGACCTTTTCCGGCTGCCACTGTTCGTGGAAAGACAGCCGGTACAGCCCGGCGTCAAACCCATTTTCCTCTGCCGTACGTTCCTGTTTCTTCAGTTCTTTTTCCACGCGCCGGTAATCTGACTCTGTTCCGCAGAAGCGGATCAGCAGTTCATCGTCGTTCAGATACTCCATCAGCTCCGGCAGGATCCCGTCCCACCGCTGATAGGATACGATCCTCCGGGGCAGCCATTTCTCTATGGATTTCCCCACAAAAAAATCCTTCAGCCTTCCGTCTCCGCCATAATGCCAGCTGCCGTCTATGGTCAGAACGGCTTTTTCCGTATAAGGATTATATATAATGTCTATTTTTTTCATGTCATTACGCCCCTGCGCTCCGCCTCCCGGTGTTTTTAAGGCCGCTGCGCTTTCATGGCGCAGCGGCCTTTTCCAGACCGTTCACATTACTACATCATATTTCCGGCTGATCTGTTCCGCTTCGGCCACAATCTTCTGCAATTCTTCCGCCGCCTCGTTCCGCTTCCTGATTTCCAGATCCTTTTCGGTCTTTTCCTTTGATATTTCTCCAATTGTGGCGTTGATCAGCGTTTCTTTCTGCCCAATGTCCGCCTTCAGCGCCGCGGACATGTCGCTGCAGACCCTGCCCAGATGCGCGCTTACGTTTTTCATAATGCTGTCCACATTTTTCTGCTGATCTTCTTTGGCCCTGGCAAATTCTTTCCGGCTGTTTTCCGTCACGGATTTCATGATCTTTGCCTTCTGCTTATCCGTATTGGAGCTGAGTATGCTGACCAGATCTCCCAGAATGATCGCCCCTATGAAAGCAGGAAGGCTGACGGCCACGCCCATGGCAAGCAATGTTCCCGTAACTACTCCGATCCCTGCCTGGATCGCGACGCTCTTCGCGAGAACACCCTTTCCATAGGCAACGCTCATGGCCCCTGTGTACCAGTCGCCCGTGAGAACTCCGAAACATACGCCCAGAGCCGCGCTGGAGACTGTCCCTGATTTTCCTCCCTTCACAGTTCCGTCCGTCAGTATCACATCCACGTCGTTCAGCTGCTCCGCGACCGTTATCAGGTCTTTCTGAACTCCCTCCATACACTGCTGTTCCAGGCTGATCAGGTAAGGAGACAGTTCGCGGCTGAGCCAGCGGTTCATCTCTTTTCTCATCCTTCTGGAATATTCTTCCATACATTCTTGCTGGAGTGCTTTGGCCTTCTTTCTGGTTCCCACCGGGTTTAGTTTTCCAGCTCCTTTTGCCAGCTCCGCTTCCGGTTCGTAGTCTTCCAGATCTACCCGGTCAGCCAGTCCGGAGATGTATTCTTCTACTTTTGACTTCACCTGCGGGTAACACCCGTTCATGGCAAGACGGAACGATTTTTCCGTGGATTCGGCGTTCATCTTCGCGATCTCCAGCTGCTTTCTGGCGTTTGCGATGCGTCTTTCCAGTTCTCCGGAATCCACTTCAGCAGCTTTATTGCGCGTTCTGGCCTCTTTCTGCATTACGGCAGCATAGCCGGCGATGGCGCCTGACATCACGCGGATCTGATCACGGCCTTTATTTTCTACAAGGTATCTGGTCAGAAATTTTTCCAGCCCATCGTAGCCGGACTGTACCAGCAGCTTCTGGTCATGCTGCATCTTCGCTCTCAGGCCGTCCAGAGACGACAGGAAATGTACGGATTCCTCCCCCAGGTCACCATGCTTCATGGCATGCCCGATCAGCACCTTCCTGATCTGTTCTACCTTTGCCGGCGGCTGATTGCAGATAATATCATAGAAGGAATATCCGAAAATAATATTCTTCAGTCCCAGTCCGTTGATCTCGTTCAGCTGATTCATATCCTCTTTCTGGTAGGCCTGCTGGGAATTCATCAGATAGATGATTGCGTCCGCCGTCGGCAGATACCCTCTGGTGATGTAATCGTTGCTGTACGGGTCATTGATGCCTGGGGAATCCACCAGTACGACACCGTCCTTCAGGATCTCCAGCGGCCAGTGGATCACCATCTTTTCAAATTTGGAACGGATCTTATCGGAATCATCCGCTTTACAGTTCATGCCCGCTTCATTGTCGATAGAGGCATACTTCGCGATTTCCTCGCTGGATGGATTAACAAGGGTGAAGGGAGAATCCCCTCCTTCCCACTCCCCTTTTTTCGGATACAACGTCACCTTTTTTTCCGTGCTGTAGTGCATTTCCCCCAGCACTGCCGTTTCCGGCAGAAAACCGGTGGGCAGCAGTTCCTCTCCGATCAACGCGTTGATCATGCTGCTTTTGCCGGAAGAAAAGATCCCCATGACCAGTACCACGAACTTCTCTCCGGTCTTTTCCTTCGTTTTGGACAGATCCTCTGTCCAGATTTCGTTTTCCGGCGCGATAACCGCCGCGCACTGCTCCTCCCTCGAAATCAGCACTGCCAGTTCTTCCAGGACTTTTTTGTGTTCTTCCATTCTTGCCATAACAGCTTCCTCTCTTCTTTCCTTCTTATTTTGTATCGTTCAGCAGCTCCCGGCAACGGACAAGCAGCGAATTCAGTTCCTCTGTCCTGCGTTGTGCCGCGCCTTCGTCTGCCTGAAGCGGCTCCAGCGCTTCTGCCCTTTTCCGGATTGTGTCCGCCAGTTTTCCATAGTAATCTCTCACGGAAGCGAACAGGGCGTCTCCCAGATTTCTCAGATTAATCCGGCTGTATTCCCGGATCTGCTGTTCCCAGAGTTCTTCCAACTTTTCTTTTTTATCTTTCAGATACGCCGAACCGCCGATCCCCGCCGCCGCTACAGTTCCGGCCACTCCCAGCGCTGTGGGAATCGGAAGCAGCAGAAACAGTCCTGCCGCGATCCCTGTTCCGAGCAGAATCCGGGAATCGCCGGAATACTTCACCTTTTCGATCTGAAGTCTGCACCCCGGTTTTGTTACACTGGTCATCAGCACAAAATCCGCGTCCGTCAGATCAAATCCGGTGGTCAGTCCCAGATTGACCGCACGTTTCATCATAGCTTTGCAGTCCTCCCGCATCCTGGCTTCGATCTGCTCCTTCTGGCTCTCCGCCAGAGACTGCATCTTCTCCTCCATCAGCCCTGGAATCTGCTTTCTGATCCAGTCTTCGTCAAACTGTGCTTCTTTCACTGAGGCATACAGTTCTCCGCTGACAGCGTCCTGCGCCCTTTCCATATTTTCTCTCACCTTTGTCAGGAGTTCGTCGCACCGTTCCAGCATCTGCGCCCGCAGCTTTCTCCATAAAGCCTGCTGTTCCTGTGTTTCCAGAGTTTTTCGGGCATGTTCTTCCATGTCCTGTCTGCTTTTCACGGCCTCGCCGCAGATCTGTTCCCGGATGGCCGCTTCCAGTTCTCCGACCGACTCCCTCCGGATGGCCTCCATATGTTCCCTGCGCAGCAGCTCCCGCTCCTTCCAGGACGGAAGAGCATGGCGGAAAGTTTTTGCCGCCTGATCCCATCGGACGTCTTTCAGTACCAGCGGGGCGGGCACGCCCAGCCCGGCGCATATTTTCTCCACATAGTCCTCTACCTGGTCCGACGAATCCTCGTCCAGCAGATGCATCTTGTTTAAAACCACCTGAACCTTCAAAAAAGACAGAGCGCGCACCGCTTCCATATCCGCCGCTGTAAGAGGAGCCACGGCGGAAATCACATAAAACACCATGTCCGCCAGGTCCAGTATGCGCTTCGGCTTTCCGTTTTCTTCCAGAATGTCGTCCAGCTTCATCTCATACAGCACCGCGTCTTCATTGTTCCACTCCCGGTTCGCGACTGTCCGGTTCTCAAATCCGTCTTCCTCCTCTGCTTTTTCAAAGACGACTCTCAGCGGCTTTTCCTTTTCGCTAAGGAGTCCCGGCTCCCGAAGCATTGTTCCTGTGATTCCGTTCAGGACCGTCGTTTTCCCGCAGTTCATGCCTCCGGTCACAAACACTCCCGTCTTTGTCCGCTCATTAATCTGCCGTATTCTTTCCGAAGCAGTCCCGGTCAGGTCTTTACGCCCCGCCTTGTCGGCAATAGCCTGCAGTTCTTCAAAATTGACCATTTTATTTCCTCCCTGAATTATTTATTGGAGTCCGGCCAGTCTTTTTGCCACATGTGCGTACCAGGCGTCAGAGACGGGAAGCTGCTCTCCCCCGGAGAGTATTACCATGCGTCCGGCCTTGTCCAGTGCTTCAACATATATAATATTCACGATATAGCTTTTATGGATGCGGAGAAAACATTCTTCAAGCCCGCTGTCTTTAAGTCTTCTTTCTATCTCGGAAAGCTTTGCGAAAACACTGCATTCTTCCCGGCTCCTGGTATGGATCTCCACGTATTTCAGACTGCTCTGAAAATACAGAATATCCCGCACGCCGAACACATAGCTGGTCTTCCTGGTTTCATAGAAGAATACTCTTCCGGATCCCGTAATCTCTCTCAGCAGTCCTTCCAGTTTCCGCCCGAAGACGTCCGCTTCCTGTTCCCACAGGTAAAAAGAAATGGGCCTGGACGGAAGCAAAGGCTCCAGATCACATTTTTTTGACTTATAGTAGCAGATCCGGCAGTCCGGATTAAAAAAATAGATTTGTTCCCCCATATGCCGGCTTTCCGGACTGTCCAGAGATATCAGCGCCAGCTGCATCTTCAGGGCATAAGTCTCCATCTTTTCCGCTGCCGATGCGTCCGTCATCCAGAGGATCTCAAAATCACGATCCGTCCTCACGGAACAGCTCACCAGCCTTTCCCTCATTTCCCTGAGTATCTCTTTTCTGGTGTCGTACACTCCTATACAAAACAACTTTTAACCTCCGTACAGAATATCCGGTCTCAGTATCTCTTCCGTCTTTCTGTATTGATCCTGGTATTGACTTACCAATGTTTCCAGTTCTTTTTTCGATCCTGTAAATCCCAGTACCCGGTCTGCATGAGCATACAGGCTTGCAAGCGCCATTTTCCCCGCTTCCAGTACATAATCCGGCTCCATGACGCATACCGGCCGGTCCGGCTCCCCTGTCGGTTCTCTCCTCAGATCGCGGAAGCAGACAATCTTCCCGTCCGGAAGCAGCAGTTCCAGTTCATACCGATCCGGGAATATCAGAACCCGACCCGGGCGGAAAATCCGGCGGTGCAGCAGATACCTCAGATACAACGCACCGTTTTCCATGTAAAGATAAGGTATCCCCGTCTGCATCTGTATGGGGATCTCTCTCTCCCAGAGGGGATGCCTGCGCAGTTCTTTTTCAATCATTTCCAGAGTCATGACTCATCTCCCTTTTGAAGGATCAGTATGCGCCTTTCACCCGCGTCCCACGCGCGCAGAAAGCGGGTCAGCGGATATGTCTCCAGATCCGTGCCGTCCAGGTCCTCCCGCATCCGGCTGACCGTTACCGTCTCTCTGCCCGGATCGGACAGGTCTGTTTTTTCCACGCCGGCTATCAGATTCGCCGATATCCCGGGCAGCTGATCCGCCTCCGGGCGTTCCAGAACACAGTCGCTCAGCGTACACAAAACCTTCTCATCCGCGTCCAAAGCCTCCATCAGATCCTCCAGGGACGCCTCTGCCCTTTCCTCCATAACAAGTCCTCTGTCATGAAAAAACATTCTCAGCCTGTGCCAGGAAATGTTTCCTTCCGGATCCATGGCTCCACTTTCCCGGATTTCCCGCATGCTTTCGGCCAGCCATATTCCATCCGGTTCCGCGTCTTTGCAGATCATCCGGTCTTCTTCTCCGTATTCTTCCGCGTTCTTTGCCGTGCCGACACGTTCCAGATAAATCCCTTCTTCCAGACGCTCCACATCCGCCAGACCATCGAACATATCCTGTTCGTCAAATCTCTCTATCATTCCGACTTTCCTTTTCTGTTACCGGATGCCTTCCTTCAGCGCCCTTTTCGCCGCTTCCGGCTCACGGATCAGCCAGTCCAGGGTTAAGACCGCGCCGGTGAACATCATGTCATAATCTCTCATAAGGCTGTTCAGCGAATAACCGCTGTATTCCGTATCATCTGACTCTTTCCCTGTATCCAGCCATTCCTGAAGTATCGGTCTTAGTTCCACGCTGATCTCCTGCAGCTGTTTTTCTATCATCTCCGCACGCTTTTCCGGGCTCCCCTGGCGTTCCATGACAATGTCTTTGATTCTTCCCATTGTTTTCCTCCTACAGACCAAGTTCGTTGATCACAGTCTCGGCAAATACTCTTGCATCTACTTCCACCGGCTGCGTATAGTATTCCAGATACCCTCTGTCCTTAAATATCAGACGGTCTCCATTGTCATAGCCGAGATCCACATTATTTACTTTCCAGGAATCTACCAGTTCCCGGTTCTGCTCTACCCTCTCCACATACAGATTATAGTCCTGATATGCATGCCTCCCTTCATGAAACAATGTATCTAACGTTTCCTTATATCCTTCATAAGAATTATCCATCAGCGAATGGTCTGCAATGCGAAGAGTTGTCCCGTCAAAAGTTCCCATCAGAGTATTTTTGTCAAAGACTTCCATCTGCACATCCACAGGATCTCTCATGGCGATCTCCGCCACCTGCTGTTCCAGTTCATTCAGCGCCGCCACACGCTGTTCCCCGTTCAATTCAACCCAATTTTCATACCGCAGTTCCGGAATGTCCAGAAACGCTTCCCGTATCTCCGCAGCCTGCACTTCAGAAGAAGGGGCAAATTCCTGCGTTTCGTCCATCCGCATAAATATTGGCCATTCTGCATCGTTTCCCCTGTCGGCTGCTTCATTGAACCTCATACCCTCCAGAGCATCTAAAATTTCATGCATAACCGTACTCCTCTCCCTGTATTTTATGATTTTTCTGTATTTTACCTTTTTCCTCCCCTGTTCGTTTCAATCATACTTTTTCAGCCATCAAAACTGCATAATTTTTTCGTTTCTCACAGATCAATTATATCAATTTTTCACCAGATCCTCCTATCAAAAAGCTCCCATAAATTATGGGAATTCCATAACTTATGGGAGCTTCTTTCTCATCTGTTTTCCTTCAGCGCGCAAAACACATGCTGCAGTTCTTTTTTGTTGTCCAGTTTCAGCTTTTTCAGCACCTGGGTTTTTTGATTGGCAATCGTCTTGGAGGAAGAATGGGAGCGGTCCTCTTCTCCCATCAGGATGTCAAACACGGCGCGTTCCGCCGGCGTCAGACAGGAAAGCGCCGACTGCAGCAGAATCTTTTCCTGCCCTGTCGTCCCTTCTGCCAGTGCGTAGATATTCTCCACCAGCAGAGATATCTGCCCTTTCATGATGTATCCGGAAGCGAACGACTGCGCCACCACATTTTCGATAATCTCCTGGGAATACAGCGCCGTAAGAATCAGTACTTTCGCGTCTGTTTTAATCCGGATCTGCTTGGATGCCTGGATGCCTTCTTCATAGGTATTTCCCAGATGAAGGTCCATCAGCACAATATCCGGCAGCAGACGGCACGCCGTTTTCACCGCTTCTTCCCTGCTGCCGCAGATGCCGACAACCTTCAGCCGTTCATGCAGCTCCAGCTCGTTTTGAAGCAGCCAGGCAAAATCCTGGTCGTTCTCCACAATCAGTATTTTAATGATCTGTTTCATTGTCATCTGTCTCCGTCTCTGCGGAAATATTTCTCCCCACAGGCATACACAAAATAAAAGTCGTCCCGTGGTTCTCCGGGGCCATGCTGCTCTTTACCTGAATATAACCTCCGTGGGCATGCACTACATTCCGGCAGTAATACAACCCCATGCCCATATGTCTGCCGTCGGAATAACCGCTGTGGTACAGCTCGAAGATATGGTTCATCTGACTCTCCGGGATTCCCCGTCCGGTGTCCCGCACGCTGATCAGCGCAATGTTTTTCCGCGGTTTCCGGTACCCCAGCTCAAGGGTTCCATCCTCTCCCATAGCATCCAGCGCGTTTCCTGCCAGATTGTTCAATACCTCTTTCATGTGGGCATAGTCGCATTTCAATATCGCTCCGGGGGGCTCCACATGGATCTCCACGTTCCCCTTCCAGCCATGGGCCGTTTCTTTCGCTGCCGCCTGAAGCAGTTCTTCCGCTTTTACCCCCGTCAGATGCAGCGTAATCTTCTGTGTATAGGAATTGCTTCTTCTAACAAATTCCTGAATATGCCCGATGCTGTGCTCCATGATCTCCAGTTCTTTTTCCGCATCCGGGATCTCCATCCTTTTCAGCGACGCTGCGCACAGCTCCAGCTTCACCAGCTCATTTTTCAGCATGTGGACCACATAGCGGATATTATCCGGAATCTGTTCCTCCTCTCCGGACCAGTCAAAATGGACCCGGTTCAGCCGCATCCCCCAGATCCCGTCCCGGAAAAGATGCCTTACGTAGTACAGGAAAAGCCCCAGGATAATTACCGCGTTTCCCTGCCACAGCTTGTAAAGGCTCTCCAGCTTCAGCAGATGTACCAGGAAAAGCGTAAGCAGCCAGTACCATAACGGCAGAAGCGCGATCAGAGACACAAGCCTTCGCTGGCGGAAGCGAATGTCCTTACGTTCTTTTATCAGAGTAATCAGAATCGGAACCGTCGCCAGGACACCGTATAACAGGTTATAAACCGCCACTACCGTATAGGCCGTGGGGTCGCTTTGAGGTATCTCCCGCGTCTGGCTCCAAGGATAAAGCATGCCAAAGCAGATGACCGGCACAAACAGCAGGGCGCAGAGCATACGAAACAAAGAGGGGCGCCTGCGGTCCATACGGCAGAAATACAGGCTGAAAATCACCACGCATGGCATGGCCAGATAATACAGCACCGCTGTCAGAATCGAATTGACCAGTTCGTCCAGCGCATAATCCACCTGAAAAAAAGTGACCCGAATCCCCTCGAAGATTCCCCTGTAATATAAATATTCCTTAAAAACTCCTATGCTCAGCAAAAATCCGCAGATACACGCCCACTGGTTCACTTTGTTCTCCGGGCTGGAAAGATAGATCAGGAAATAAAGCGCCCAGACCAGGACGGTGAAAAGAAGCAGGATCTCTGCCGGCAGTCCCGAAAAATTATGCATAGCATATTAAGTATATCGTTCCGTTTTCCGGCATGTCAATTCATTCGCAGAAAGCGTCAGACTTTTCCTATAAAATTTGGGATATTTCGACAATCGTCAGAACTGCCGCAGGGCCTGCGGCATGGATAAAATTGAAAACAAATAAAAAATGCCGACAAGTCCAATGACTGTCAGCATCTGCGGGGCTTCCTCTGTTCAGATAAAAATGGAGACAACAGGACTCGAACCTGC
Organism: uncultured Lachnospiraceae bacterium; assembly: GCA_944380025.1. Lineage (GTDB taxonomy): Bacteria > Bacillota > Clostridia > Lachnospirales > Lachnospiraceae > Eisenbergiella. The sequence goes on along the minus strand of CALWGL010000020.1, from coordinate 9,399 downwards.
GACCCTTTACACGTCAAGCAAATGCTCTCCCAGCTGAGCTATGTCTCCATGCGGATATTCTAACAAAGAGCGAAGAAAATTTCAAGCTTTTTCTTCAATCCGTCCAAAGTATTTGTCCCGCCACTTCCGTCCGATCTTCTGCAGCTTTACGGCGGTCTGAGCCAGCTCGTTATACTGTTTCTTCGCCTGCTCCAGCTGAAGCTCATAGCCTTCCCGGCATCTGGCAAGCTTCCCTTCATATTCCGCCCGAAGGCGCTCCACCCGGCTCTCATATTCCTTCCTGCACTGAACCATGCGCTCCTCTTTTTCCTGCTGCCAGGCAGCCTGCTTTTCCTGCCAGGCGGCCTGTTCCTGCTGCCAGGCAGTCAGCTTCTCCTGCCACGCCGCCTGCTCCTCCTGCCAGGCAGCCTTCTCCCGCTGCCAGCCGGCCTTTTCCTCTCTCCAGGCGGCCTCCAGCGTTTCCATCTGCCGCCTGTGCTCCGCCTCCTCCAGCACAGGGCGCTCCGTAAAATCCGCCTCTTTGTTCCAGTCGTAGATGCGCAGCCTTCCCGTGCGTCTGTCCACGCAGAGAAGCCTCTCCCCCTCCTCTGTCTGAACAGCCTCAGCCCGCCAGCTCCCTTCCTGTCCTTCCAACACAGTGCCCCACACGTTCTCCCGATAGGGCATACAGACATAGAGTCCTGCCTTTTCTCCCCTTCCGCATATCTGGTAAAAGAGATACAGACCATTCTCCCTCTCGATCAGCTGCAGACCTTCAAAGCGGTATCCATCCGGAATATCCGCCAACAGGATCCGGGCCGGAGAACCGCCCAGGGTATCGATCACCACCTGGTGCTCCAGATTTTCATACACAAAGCAGACCGTGTCCCGGAACAAAACGGCGTCCAGATGCGCCAGATAATCCGCCCGAAGCTCTTTCGGTGTCATTCCTCTCATAAAAGGAAGCTGACAGGAGAAAACGGAATTTCCCTGCGCGTACAGCGCCGTCCTCTGTCCGTCAGCCGTCTCAAAGATCTGATATGCCATTTTTACCTCCCGGCCCCTGTTTCCGCCGGACCTGCCTTCCGGCGCAGAGCCACACCATAAATATATTCCTGAAGCAGAACAAAAAGAATCGGAAAGCATAAGATAAAGCAAGAAATTTTAAGGAGCGTTCCATATGCCCTCCAGCAAAAACGCAAAGTGCAAATGCTGCTCCAAAAGATATGTGAGCTGCGGGATCGATCGGAAGGGAAGCTGTCTCGATGTCTGCACGGATCCCATCTGCGGGGAACCGGACTGTCTGACCGTTCTCGCTCCCGTGGTCTACGACGAGCTCGGGATCAATCTCTGCAGGAATGTCCCCCTCGAAACGGCCGTTCCCAACATAGACCGCATTTCCGTACAGGTAATGGATATCGCCTTCGGCCCCGGCACGGAAGGCTGCGAACCGGGAGCCGCCCCCATTCCCGGCCGCCCGAACTGCTGCCTGGTCACCCTGACCGATCTTCAGGTGACCTTCTTTGTCACTCTGTATGACTGTACGGGGAAGATCCTGGATACCCAGACCCTCAGCGCCGTTTATCTGCCGGGCGATCCTTCCTCTCCCGACTATGCCTACATGGATGAAGACACCAATCCGGACTGCGTGGAGCTGGAAATCTTCGCGCCCTACGGCACCGCAAGGGAAGCCGGTCCCGACGGCCGCGCCATCGTGCATGCGATAGGCTTCGGCTCCGGCAGCACAGGGCTGCATCAGGGGCTGAATCTGATCGCCATCCCCAAGGTACTCTGCTTCTGCCCGGAGGATTCCTCCGTCACCATCGGCCTCAGCGTGCTTCTGAAAACCGTTTATTTCTCCCAGTACCGCATCCCGCACAGGGGACGGGCGGTCGTTCCCAAGGCCTGCACCAGACCCACCGACGATACCATCTGTCTGGACTTCGTCTGCGGAGATCTTCTCGATCTGTCCATCAAGCCTCTTGAGCTCGGCCCTCCCAAGTATGAGGAAATGCTCAAAAACGACTGCTGCAGCTCCTGCGGAGCCTGCTGCCCGGAGGAAACGGTCCCTGCGCCGAAGGATCCGCCGGAAACGGAAACGTGAACCGGCCGAGTCACTGTTCAGACAGGTCTGCGCATTTACTGCGCAGACCGTACGAAAACGTACAGGAAGGAAGCATCCGGCCCATCGCGAAGCGATTGGAATGGCCGGATGCTGTTACTGTTCTGCCGAAGGCTGAACAGTAACCCGGCCATTCCGCGGACGGCTCCGGGAACCATTTCATGCTTTTCCTGCGTCCGCGGATGTGATAAAATCAGAAGCAGATACCCCTGATCCGGACCGGCGGCAGAAGGAAAGACGCAGCTGCCCCGTCCGGCGCCGAAGAAAGGACCGGCCATGAACCATACAAAAGAACAGGCCCTCCGGCCTGCACATGATCCCATACAGTCTCTGTCCGTACCCCTTCCCGCAGACGTCCGCCGCCTGATCTCGGCGGGCTGTCTGCAGGAAGCGCGTGAGCGGATCCATTTTTATCTGGAGCGCCTGAACCGGGCCGACGGCCCCCTGTCCGGGGAGCGGCAGCTGAGAAAAAGCCGCCTTGAGCTGGAACTCGCCCGCCTTTCCCAGCTTCCCTTCGAATACCCCTATTCCTTTTCGGAGGCGCTCTCCCTGATCCGTTCCCGGATCCCCGATTTTTCGGAAGAGGAATTCTGCGCTCTGGAACGGGAAGGAAGGGCGGAGCCTGTTTTCCTGGATGGACAGAAGCGTTATCCCGGCCGGTTCCTGGACACCCTTCTCGCCGTGGATCCCGTCCTCGCGGGCCGGGCGGATCCGCAGCTCGTCCGGGATATGGAAGACCGCGGCCGGTTCCGCGACCGCACCATCCGGCTCCTGAAGGAGGAAGGCTTGCTGAGATACCGCATCCATCTCAAGGCGGGGCTACGCGTAAAGGATGAATATTTTGAACCGGGGAAGGAATATCTGGTCCATCTTCCCGTTCCGAAGGAATGCGATCCCGTAAGCGGCGTGCGCATCCTGAATACCGGGCACCGGCCCGCGTTCCTCGGTCCCGCGGACGCTCCCGCCAGGACCGTGGCGTTCCGGGAAACCCCGAAGAAGAACGATACCTTCTGGGTGGAATACGAATACGACAGCACCGTCCGGTATATCCAGCCGGATCCGGACCGTGTTTCCGACCGTCTTCCCGACTTCGATACCGGACAGCAGCCTCCCCATATCCGCTTCACGCCCTATCTGCGCGAGCTTACCGCCGAGGTCGTCGGGCAGGAACACAATCCGCTGAAAAAAGCGCGTCGGATCTATGATTTTATCACCTCGCAGGTGACCTATTCCTATATGCCGGAATATTTCCTGCTGGATGATATCGCGGAGACCTGCGCCGTCAGCCGGAAGGGCGACTGCGGGGTACAGGCCCTCCTGTTCATCACCATGTGCCGGATCGCCCGCATCCCGGCCCGCTGGCAGTCCGGTCTCTCCGTAACGCCGGCCTCCGTCGGGCCGCACGACTGGGCGCAGTTCTTCATTCCTCCCTACGGCTGGCTGTATGCGGACCTTTCCTTCGGCGGCAGCGCCTTCCGCGCCGGACAGATGGAACGCCGGGACTTCTATTTCGGCAATCTGGATCCCTTCCGTATGGTGGCGAACACTGCCTTCCAGGCTCCTCTCTTCCCGCCCAAAGCGGGTCTTCGTGCCGACCCCTACGACAATCAGGTGGGCGAATGTGAGATCGACGGAAAGGGCCTGCTCACCGGACAGTTTGATTTCTTCCACGAGATCATCGATATCCGCTCCATCCGGCAGTGACCGGGCAAGCCTGCCCATCCGTGCGGCCGCCCTCCCGACAGCTCGCAGCATAGCTGCGAGCGCCAAGCGGCGCACAGCCCACGCATACGCAGGGGCTGTGCGCCGCAGACATGAAAGATCAGTCCAGATGGAAGACGGTCTTCAGATCGATGCTCACCGGGCTGTTGTCCGGGTTGGTCTCCATGATATCGGCCATATAATCCCACCATTTCCGGTTGATGGCCGTATCCGCTCCCCTGGCCCAGAGCTCCTCATCCTCGATCTCGATATATCCGAACAGGGTCAGCGTCTCCTTATCCAGAAAAATGGTATAGTTTTTTCCGCCATGTTCATGGATCATATCCTTCATTTCCGGCCAGAGCAGGTTATGGCGTCTTTCGTATTCCGCCTCCTGCCCTTCGTACAGCTTCATTTTAAATCCTTTTATCATATGCATATCCTTTCTGTTATTCTGCGGTAACAGTTCTGCCGAAGGCTGTCTGTTACATTCTGCGGCGTCACGGATCCTGCCGGAGCCTCCGCCTCTGTCAGGCAGGCTTCACGCAGATGCGGCATTTCCGTCTGCCCGTCTGTCCCTCCTGCGCCGGGACCTCCCAGGAAATACAGTAAACGCTTTCCGGCACGCCCTTGTGGGAGGAATTTTTCTTCTCCTCGATCACAAAACCGCCCGTCTGATCCCCGGTTTCCACAACGCAGGCATAATTTTCGCCCTGGATCCACACTCTGTTGTCCCGGATCACAGGCACAAACTGCGTGACCAGATTCTCTCTCACCGGCACGTCCGCCTCTGCCTCCAGCTCGTCCGTGATCTCCAGCACCTCCGTATCCGGATCGTAGGAAAAGCTGCGTTTCAGGTCTCTGACGCGGCTGTCTCCGTAAGCGCCCGCAAAATGGATCTCACAGCCGCCCCTTCCGTCCGCCGCGAAGCTGCCGCAGCCGTATTCCGCCCCGGTCTTCTGGCCGTTTCCGTCCAGGATCGGCACGCTGTGTCCGAAGGAGCTGTTGCAGAGAATGTCATAACGCTGCGGACCAAAATACTGCTTCGTATATTCCCCCGCTCCCAGATCGGTCAGGAGCATGTCGCTTCCCAGAAGATAGAGGAAGCTTCCCACGTCGTTGTGATTGTGGGGTTCTCCGTTATGCCCGCCCTTGCAGGCCATTCCGCCGCCGCTTTTCCCATGGGCGATGTTCCACTGTGCGTCCGAAAGGACCATCACCTTCGGGGCAGCCGCTTCCGGAGAATTCTGCTCCTCTCCTTCCAGCGTTTTCAGATACCCTTCCGTCCAGAGCACATCCCGCAGGTTGTGCATGAAGCGGAAGCAGGAATCCCCTTCAAAATCACGGGCGCATTCGATCGGCGGGATCACCATATCGGGATACCTGCCCGCAAGAAAGCAGGTCAGCCCCATCTGATAGGTGCTCTCTGTGCTTCCGTCGGAAAAGCTGAGCGTCCTCCCGGAGGGGAAATAGCATTTCTGCTGAAACAGCGCGATCCTGTGGCAGGCCTCCTTGGCAAGCAGATCGATCCTTCCGTCCGTATAGCGGTACAGCATATCCGCAAAGCCCGCGTAATAGCCGAAGCCGTAGGTGAAATAATCCAGCCCCTCCATGCAGGCCCCGTCCCCGGAAAAGCCTTCCAGATAATTGGGAAGCGACGCCACCAGCCTTGTAAGCAGGGCGTTCAGCCTCTCCGGCTCCTCCTGCATCAGGCAGATCCCGGCACAGCCGATGCTCCCCGCGCATACGGCGCTCCAGTTATAGTCCACCCCTTCCCAGGGAAGGTAGGGCGGCGTGCTCTTCTGAAACGGAGCCAGCACCCGGCGGAACACATTTTCCCGCACCAGACGCTTCACATCCTCCGACAGTCTGTCTCCCGCCAGGCTGACGATCTCCGCCAGCGCCTGCGCCGTCTCGGAAGCGAACAGATCCACGCAGATCCTCCAGTCCGGATCCACATCCCTGTGCACATGAGCGGGAAGCGCCCAGCATTCCTCGCCGCAGATGCCCTTCAGGACCTCCTCCAGCTTCTTCGTATAAGCCTCTCCTCCGTCCAGGATGGAAAGACAGCCGAACACGGCCAGATATTTTCTCCGGCAGAAATAAATCTCCTCATAGCGGAGCCGGTTTCCCGTCTTCTCATACAGGGAAAAAAGCTCCTCATCCGCCTCAGGCATGGGTCTGTCCATCATTTCAGCGGCATTTTTTTTCATGCAGTCCAGATACTGCGCCAGGAAAACCTTCAGTTCCTCTTTTCTGTCTGTCATAGCAGCTCCCTTTCTTTTGCCGCGCCGTTCAGAGATCGGTCCCGTATACTTCGATCTGCGTCAGCGCCGGAAACGGCGACGGATCGTCGGCCTTGATCAGCTCTCCCAGCTTCAGCCATTCTATGGTCTTCTTCTCAAAGGTGAAAACATGGGGAAGGACCGATTTTTCCATGGGCAGCTGCATGCTGCTGCCGTCCGAGAAGGTAAGCTTTCCGTCCACCCACCAGTTGTCGTGCGGGAAATCCGCCCTGGTATAGAGGACCACCTGATCCACCTCAACCGGCCTTCCGAACTCCAGCGTCAGCTCCGCGTCGTCCTGCCTGTTGATTCCCCAGGAAGCATAGGGCCATGCGCCGTGGGAACGGTTCTCCGTCACCCCGTCGATGGCGTTCATCGCGGCGAACACCGATTCTCCGCGGGTCTCCACATTCGCGTGCGCCCTGGGGAAGCAGACCGTATTTCCGTGCTGATCGTTTACGTTCAGCGCCAGGTTCCTGTATGCGTGCACATCCGTCTCCTGCGCCCTTCTCACCGTCACCAGATGCTTTTCTCCCGTAAAAGCCCTGGGAGAATAGCAGATCCTCTTCTCACCGAACGGGATCCGGTATTCATAACGCCCCTTCAGATACACCAGAGACCTTCCGAAGGTATCCTCCATCTGCAGCCACGCGTATACGGCGTCCTCCGTACTCTCCACCGTGAGCGTATCTCCCTCTTCATATTCCCCGTTTACCACCAGACGCGCTTCGTCCTCTCCCTGATCCTGCGCCTTCAGGCTGCCGTCCGGTCCGATCCATTGAATTGTAAACATTTTTCCCTCCATTTCCCTGCCGCCGCGGGCGGCAGATTCTGAAAAAGCCCTTCCGCACCAGGTGCGGAAAGGCTTTCAGCGATCCAACCAGTGTCTCTTACTGGGGCTGTTTTCCGATATAAGCCAGGATGCCGCCGTCCACGTACAGAACATGTCCGTTCACGAAGTCGGAAGCATCGGATGCCAGGAATACGGCAGGTCCCTGCAGGTCGGAGGTATCTCCCCAGCGGGCAGCCGGCGTCTTGGCAATGATGAACTGATCGAAAGGATGTCTGCTTCCGTCAGGCTGGATCTCACGCAGAGGCGCGGTCTGAGGGGTGGCGATGTAGCCGGGCCCGATGCCGTTGCACTGAATGTTGTACTCGCCGTACTCGGAAGCGATGTTTCTGGTCAGCATCTTCAGACCGCCCTTGGCCGCGGCATATGCGGAAACGGTCTCTCTGCCCAGCTCGCTCATCATGGAGCAGATGTTGATGATCTTGCCGTGTCCCTTCTTGATCATGCCCGGGATAACGGCCTTGGATACGATGAAGGGAGCGTTCAGGTCTACGTCGATCACCTGACGGAACGCTTCCGCGCTCATCTCCAGCATGGGGATACGCTTGATGATGCCGGCGTTGTTCACCAGGATATCGATGGTTCCCACTTCCTCTTCGATCTTCTTCACCATCTCGTTTACAGCCGCTTCGTTCGTCACGTCGCAGACATAACCGTGCGCTTCGATGCCTTTTTCCTTATAGGCGGCAAGGCCCTTGTCCACCAGCTCCTGCTTGATATCGTTGAAAACGATAGTCGCGCCCGCCTCAGCGTAAGCCGTTGCGATGGCGAAGCCGATCCCGTAGGAAGCGCCCGTTACCAGAGCGACTTTGCCTTCCAGTGAAAAGCTGTTTAAAATTCCCATGATCCTGTTCCTCCTTGTTTTTTTCGTCCGAAGACGTTTTTTATCTCACCGGCCGTCCGCCGCCTTACGGAGCGCCGCGGATGGCCGGAGGTTTTCGCTGCAGATTACAAAAAGCCTTACAGAAGCTCCTTCATGCCAACGCCGTCCATGTCGTCGAAATCCTGATTCTCACCCACCATGCCCCAGATGAAAGTATAGTTTCTGGTGCCGCTTCCGCAGTGGATGGACCAGCTGGGAGAGATCACCGCTTCCTCGTTGCGCATCACGATGTGTCTGGTCTCCGTGGGTTCTCCCATATAGTGCATCACAAAGGCGTCCTCAGGCAGATCGAAGTAGAGGTATACCTCCATCCTTCTGTCGTGGGTATGGCACGGCATGGAGTTCCACACGCTGCCGGGCTTTAAGGAGGTCATGCCCATCTCCAGCTGGCAGCTCTCCACCTGGCCGGGAAGGATGTACTTGCAGATCACTCTGTGATTGGACTCCTCCAGGCTTCCCAGCTCCACCTTGTTCTCATCCTTGATGATGACCACGCCCTCTTCCGGCGTTCCTTCTCTTTTGATCAGGACCGTGGGGCAGGTTCTGTGCGCGGGCGCGCTGTTCAGATAAAACTTGGCCGGATCTTCCGCGTTATCGCTCTCAAAGGAAATGTCCTTCGAGCCCATTCCGATATACATGCCTTCTCTGGGCGCCACGTTGTATACCTTTCCGTCAACGGTAACTCTTCCGGCTCCGCCGATGTTGATCACGCCCAGCTCTCTTCTCTGCAGGAAATAATCCGCCCGCAGCTCTTCCCCCGCCGTCAGAACCAGCTTCTTTTCCACGGGAGTCGCCGCTCCCACGATGATGCGGTCAATGTGGCTGTAGACCAGTTTGATCTCATCCGGCGTAAACAGTCCCTGGATCAGAAACTCGTCACGCAGACGCTCCGTTGTGTAGTGCTTCACATCCTTCGGTGAGCACGCAGTCCTTAACTCCATAACAACCTCACTTTCCGCCGCCGTCAGGCGGCATTTCTTTATAAAATTTATGGGAAACTGTCTTTTTTCTCATCCTGTGAACCTATCATAGCATTCTTTATATTCCGGTTCTTGTGTTATTTTCTTTAAAATCTTGCTTATTCTGAACTTCTATCGTATACTGATGCATATAGCTGTATCCGATTCATCCGACGCAAAGCGCCGCCTGCGGGCGCGCGCCGTTTCATAAGAAGAAAGACAACAGGTTTACCCATGAAAGAATTCAGTTCCTGCAAGCTTGCCATCCAGTCCTGTCTGGAAACGAAAAGCTTCGCCGTAGCCCATCTGTATAACGACGACAAGCCCATGGACATGCACATCCATGACTGCTATGAGATCTATTACTCCATTTCCGGCGGGAAGCAGTTCCTGATCGACAACCGGTTCTATGATATCCAGCCGGGTGATATTTTCTTCATCAATCAGTATGAAAGCCATTATCTCTCGCAGCTGGACCGGGCGGTCCACGAACGCTTCGTGCTGGAAATCCATCCGGATTTTCTGACTTCCCTCAGTTCCGAACAGACGGATCTGAACCTGTGCTTCCATTTCCGCAGCGACGAGCTTTCCCACAAGCTGCATCTGACGGAGGAGGAGCA
>CALWGL010000019.1 GCA_944380025.1 uncultured Lachnospiraceae bacterium | reverse complement strand
GGAAAATGGCGTCTTCATGCAATACGCCCGCGCCCATATAGGAAAGCTCCCGCAGCTCCTTGTAGGTGATGGTATCGATACCGACAGGATTGGGGATGATGCGCGGGTCCGTGATCAGGAACCCGGATACGTCCGTCCAGTTCTCATACACCTCCGCATGCACGGCCCTGGAAACGATGGAACCGGTGATGTCGGAGCCGCCGCGGGAGAAGGTTTTGATGCTTCCGTCCGGCATGGAGCCGTAAAAGCCGGGGATCACGGCCGCGTCCATCTGCTCCAGCCTCTCCGTCATCACCCGGTTCGTCCTGTAGTCGTCAAAATTGCCGTCTTCGTCGAAGAAAATGACCTCCGCCGCATCGATGAAGGGGAACTTCAGATAGGCGGCCATGAGGATGCCGTTCAGATATTCTCCTCGGGAAGCAGCGTAGTCCTTTCCTGCCTTATTCTTAAAACTCTCTTCGATCGTTTTGAACTCTTCCTCCAGAGATACCTTCAGGGACAGCCCCTGGACGATCTCCTCATATCTGGCGCGGATGGCGGAAAGCTTTTCCGAAAAATCGCTTCCTTCCTCAGCAAGCGCGTAGCAGGCGTAGAGCATGTCCGTCACCTTTTCATCGTCCTTGCTGCGCTTTCCGGGAGCGCTGGGCACCACAAAGCGTCTTTCCGGATCCGCCTTGATGATGCTTCTCACCTTTCTGAACTGTTCTGCGCTCGCAAGAGAGCTTCCGCCGAATTTTACCACTTTTTTCATAATATAGATTCTCCTCCCGCCGCAAGCGGACAGCGGCTTTCTTTCCGTTTCAGCCTGTCCGCGTGCGGCGTATTTTCTTCTGCTGCCGAGGCGCTGTACGCCATTTTCTCAGAGCCGGTAGCTGGGCTGCTTCAGGCCGAGGAAGTGATCCATCAGCCGCGGACCCTCCGGGAAGAAATTCCCGCTCAGGATGGCCTCCGCCTCATTGTAGCTCCAGTCGTTCTTCTGCACGTTCGTGCTGTCATAGATCAGATAAGGAACGCTTTCCGCCGTATGGGTGCGCAGGCGGATCGGCGTGGGATGATCCGGAAGCACCATCAGCCGGTAGTCCAGGCCGCTGGCGTCCAGCCCCGCCGTAAGGGGCGCGATCACCCTCTGATCCAGATATTCAATGGCCTTCAGCTTCTTTTCCACGCTGCCCTGATGGCCCATCTCGTCCGGCGCTTCGACATGGATATAGGCAAAATCATAACCTTCCCGGACCAGCGCGTCAAGGGCTGCCTGGGTTTTCCCTTCGTAATTGGTATCCAGGCCGCCGTTTGCGCCTTCCACATGCGCCACATCCATTCCCGCTCCCACAGCGATCCCCTTGAGAAGATCCACAGCGGAGATCATGATGCCGCGCATTCCGGTCTTTTCATAAAAAGAGGGCAGGGACGGGCGGGTCCCCGCTCCCCAGAACCAGCAGCAGTTGGCTGGATTCAGGCCTTTTTCCCGGCGTTTTTGGTTGATTGGATGATCCTTCAGGATCTCATAGCTTCGCACCATCATCTCATACAGCTTTTTATCGTCGGGGAGATAGGCTCCGATCTCACGGCCCAGGATGTCATGGGGCGGCGTGAGCTCCTCCGCCCGGCCGTTTTCCCAGATCAGGCAGTGCCGGTAGCTGGTTCCCACATAAAAATGATAGGGCGGCCGGTCCAGCTCCTCCATCACGGCATGCAGCAGGACGGCGCAGTCCTCTGTTCCGATCTCTCCGGAGCTGTGGTCCAGGATCCGTCTCTTTGTAAAAGGGATCCCCTCCTCCCCGGACAGGGTGACGATATTGCACCGCAGAGCGATGTCCGTATCCTTCATGGGGACGCCGATGCTCAGCGCCTCCAGGGGGGAACGGCCGGAATAATATTTTTTCGGATCATAGCCCATGACGGAAAGGTTCGCCGTATCCGATCCGGGCTTCATTCCCTCCGGGATCGTGCTGACCATGCCAATCTCCGATTTTTGGCTCAGCGCATCCAGCGCCGGCGTATCCGCATACGCCAGGGGCGTCCGGCCGTTCAGTCTGGCGATCGGCTCGTCGGCCATCCCGTCTCCCAGCACTACCACATATTTCATCTCTACCTCCATGCCAAAGCTTCTTCCGCCCCGATTCAGGCCTCCTCCAGCCGGATACGGCTGATGAAGCCGGGAAGCGCCGCGCATTTTTCAGCAAATTCCTTCTCGGAAACCGCAGGAGTCACAAAACCGAACTCGCCCGCTGCGCCCGCGTCGATCCTCTCGATTTCGCCGAACAGTTCTCCGGCCGCCGCTTCGCTTCCTTCTGCGGCCCGGACAAAAAATCTTCTGGAAAAGCCGTCGATGCTGCTGAGGGGGAGCTTCTCTTCCTCCCACAGACAGACGATGTGGGTATGTCCGTGCTTGGCGCAGTCGATCACGTCGGAGACCACGGCGCTCGCTGTGGGAAGCTTGCCGGCCCCGCGGCCGTAATACATGGAATCTCCCAGCGTATTTCCCCGGATGAAAATGGCGTTGAACACATCGTTTACGCTGTGGAGCGGATTTTTCTCCCCGATCAGGAAGGGCGCCACGATGGCGTAGTATTTTCCGTCCTGCTCCCGGATCCTTGCCAGCAGCTTGATGAACAGGTTCATTTTCTCCGCGTACAGGAAGTCCTCATGGGTGATCTTCGTGATGCCTTCCGTATGGATCTCCTCATAGCGGACGGTCTTTCCCGTCATGAGGGAAGCCAGGATGGCGATCTTGCGGCAGGCGTCGTACCCTTCCACATCCGCTTCGGGATTGCGCTCCGCATAGCCCTTTTCCTGAGCCTCCTTCAGGCTTTCCTCAAAGCTGCTTCCGTCCTCGGCCATATGGGTGAGGATGTAATTGGTGGTCCCGTTCAGGATACCGCTGATCAGCTCGATCTTTTCCGCTGTGAGCGCCACGTTCAGGGGACGGATGATGGGGATCCCGCCGCCCACGCTGGCTTCAAACAGATAATTGCAGCGGTTCTCCCGGGCCGTGCGGATCAGCTCGGCTCCATGGTTCGCCACCAGCTCCTTGTTGGAGGTGCAGACGCTCTTTCCCGCCTTCAGAGCCTGCATGGAATAGGTAAAGGCAGGCTCGTTTCCGCCCATGGTCTCGCAGATGATCGAAACCTCCGGATCCTGCAGGATGACATTCACATCATGCACCACTCTGTCCGCGTAGGGATCTCCGGGAAAGTCTCTCAGATCCAGGATATATTTCACCCGGATCTCCTCTCCCGCCCTTTTATCGATCACTTCCCTGTTTTTTTCAATTACCTCCACGACGCCGCTTCCTACGGTGCCGTAGCCGAAAACCGCTATGCTGATCATCTTTTTCTCCTGCCGGGACGCCTTTTCCCGGCTTTCCTCCTTCCGCGTCAGATATTACTCTCTTGCCAGGATCTTCACGTTGCGCACGCCCTTTTCTTCTTCCATCGCGTCCAGCATTCTTGATACGTCCGTGGTCGTGCTGAGCACCTGGACGCTGATGCTTAAAGCCGCCACGCCGTTGATCGGGATACTCTGATGGATCGTCAGGATATTGGCCCCGAAGTCCGCTATGACCTTCAGCAGGTCGGAAAGCAGGCCAGGCTCGTCGTCGATGGACAGGGACAGGGTGATCGTCGTCCCCTGAGCGTTGTCATGGAACGGAAAGATATCATCCTTATATTTGTAAAAGGAGCTGCGGCTGATATCCACCTTTTCCACGGCGTCCTGTATGGTCGCCGCCTTTCCCGATTCCAGGAGCTTTTTTGCCTCCACCACCTTCAGAAGGACCTCCGGAATGGCTTTCTGTTTTACCACGTAATATTCGCTTTTCTTCTGCATTTCCATTCATCCCGCTTTTGTGTCTTTGTGAGGCATACATTTGTGTGCCAACGGAAGATATTTTAGCATAGGGTTTCTGCGAACGCAACCCAAATTTTCCTCATGATTGTTTTTTTATCCGTACAATATGTACAAAATCTGTCGAAAAAAGAAAAAAATCAGAAGATGCGCAGGATAAAACAGATAGAAAAAATACCGGTGTCCCTTCCGCCTGCGGCTTCCGTCATAAAACCGGATCAGGAAAAAGGACAGAAATACCGTCAGATGAGACAGCGTCGTTTCCAGGCTGTAGGCAGCGCTGCTTCCGCGGAGCATGAGATCCACAAACTCCGTGAGCAGGAACAGAAAAGGGGCTTCGATCACCAGAAGGAGCCTGTCCCGGCGCAGGAAAGAGATCATGACGATCAGAAGCACGCCCCGCCAGGAATAATCCGTTTTCAGAAGCCAGGCGGCGAGCATGGCTGCGGCGGGAACCAGGATCGCGGCCGCCTTTTCAAATACCCGCGCCCTTCCCGGCGCGCCCGAAATGCGGCTTTGGAGCGCATCCGCTCCCCAGAGGGCCAGAAGCCCGATGAGGAGCGTCCAGAAGACGTTCTGGCTGCGCGGATTCCATCCGCCAAAAAAGAGCAGGTCAAAGGGGAGCTCCGACAAAAGGGCAAACACAAAAAGCCGGAGCGCATAAGCGCGCCGGCTCCTCGTATGGATATATCCTTCCACGAGCAGGAAGCAGAAGATCGGAAAGGAAACGCGCCCGATGACGCGCAGGAGCTGATCCAGGCCGAGGATCTGCTGATAAACCAGGGGATCCTCCGCATAGCCGTCCGCCAGGATCCGCTCCAGAAGCCCCGCCCCGACATGATCAATGAGCATGGTCACAAGGGCCGCAAGCTTCAGAAAATCTGCGGAAACCCCTCCGCTGTTTCTGCGGTCCACCGTTTTCATGCTTCCAGCGGATACTTGTCCGTCAGCTCCTTCACGATGGCGCGGGCGTCGGCCACCTTTTCCTCGCCGCCCTTGATGACCATGGCGATGGCATCCGCGATCCGGTCCATATCCTGCGTATTCATGCCTCTGGACGTGACGGCGGGCGTGCCGAGACGGATGCCGCTGGTCACGAAGGGAGACTTGGGATCGTTGGGGATGGTGTTCTTGTTGCAGGTGATGTTCGCCGCATCCAGAAGCTTCTCCACAGCCTTTCCGGTCTGGTCGAAATTGGTCAGATCCACCAGCATCAGGTGGTTGTCCGTCCCGCCGGAAACGATACGGATGCCTCTGTCCATCAGGCCGCGGCAGAGCGCCTGGGCATTGTCCAGGATGTGCTGCTGATAAACGCGGAAATCGTCGCTCAGCGCTTCCTTAAAGCAGACCGCCTTCGCCGCGATCACATGCATCAGCGGGCCGCCCTGGGTGCCGGGGAAGATCGCCTTGTTGAAGTTCCACTTCTCCGCGGCTTCCTTATTGCAGAGGATCATGCCGCCTCTGGGGCCGCGCAGGGTCTTGTGGGTGGTGGTGGTCACCACGTCCGCGTAAGGGATCGGGCTGGGATGAAGCCCCGCAGCCACCAGACCGGCGATATGGGCCATATCCACCATCAGGCAGGCTCCCACCTCGTCGGCGATCTCGCGGAACGGCTTGAAATCTATGGTCCTCGCATAGGCGGACGCGCCGGCAATGATCATCTTCGGGCGGCACTGCCTTGCGGTTTCCTTCATCTTGTCATAATCCAGGAAGCCCTCGTCGTTCACGCCGTAGGGAACCACGTTAAAATATTTTCCGGACATGTTCACCGGGCTTCCGTGCGTCAGGTGTCCGCCGTGGTCCAGGTTCATTCCCATGATGGTGTCTCCGGGCGTGAGCACGGCAAACTGCACCGCCATGTTGGCCTGGGCGCCGGAATGGGGCTGCACGTTGGCATAATCACAGCCGAACAGCTTCTTCGCGCGTTCAATGGCAAGGTTTTCCACCTCATCCACATAATCACAGCCGCCGTAATAGCGTTTTCCCGGGTAGCCCTCCGCATATTTGTTGGTGAGTACGCTTCCCATGGCGGCCATCACCGCTTTGCTCACCCAGTTCTCAGATGCGATCAGCTCGATATGGCTGTTCTGACGCTCCTGCTCGTCCACGATCGCCTGTGCGATCTCCGGATCCGCCTTTCTCACTTCATCCAGTGAATACATTCCTTCCTCCATTCCTGCCGCCAGGGACGGCATCTCATCCTCGAACAGAACGGCTTGGGCCGTTCCTCCTCTTATTCGACACGTTACCGTGTGAAACTGCGCAGGTAGATTATAGCACAGTTTCCCCCTCTTGAAAACAGCGGATTTCCATTTCCCCTTTACCGGCGTTTTTTCATTTGCTACAATACAGGAAAAGGGCCGGAAAGCATGGCGCTGTCTCCGGTCCGCACCAAAGAGGGGGATGCGCATATGTATCATTTTCTGGTCAATCCCTCCTCCTGCTCCGGGCGGGGCGGGAGGTACTGGGAGCTTGTGAAAAAGACGCTGAAAGAGAGAGGGATCTCTTATCAGGTACATTTTTCCGGGAAAGCGGGCGATATGGAACGCCTTGCCGCAGAACTGACGCAGAGCCGCGCAGCACAGTTCAGCGCAGCACAGTTCAGCGCAGGGCAGCGCGGTTCTGCGCAGGGCGGCCCGGACGGGGGCGGGGAGCCGGTGCATCTCATCGTCCTGGGCGGAGACGGGACGGTCAATGAAGCGATCCAGGGCATCCGGGATTTTAAAAGGACCCGGTTCAGCTTCATTCCCACAGGCTCCAGCAACGATCTTGCCCGGGATATGGGAATCAGCCGGGATCCCGTAAAGGCTCTCCTTCAGATCCTGGAGCACGGCAGGGAACGTCCCATGGATGTGGGCGTGCTGCATTATCATACGGCCTGGGAGCTTCAGGGCAGGAGCCTGAGGAAGGTTTCACGGCCGGACCGGCTGTTTCTGGTCAGCTGCGGGATCGGCTTTGACGCTGGCGTATGCCAGAAGGCCATGTCCTCCCGTCTCAAGGATCTGCTCAACCGGGTGGGGCTGGGAAAGCTCACCTATCTGGGGATCGCGCTGAACATGCTGCTCACTTCCGGGAAGGCGGGGGCGGTTCTGGAAACGGAGGAAGAAAGCGGGAAGGGGAGCGGTCCGGTTTCCATCGGCAGGCTCATGTTCGCCGCCGTGATGAACCACCAGTATGAGGGCGGCGGCTTCCGTTTCTGTCCGGGAGCGGACGCTTTCGACGGCCGGCTGGATGTGTGCGCGGTTGGCGACGTTCCCAAATGGAAGGTCCTGCTGGTGCTTCCCACCGCCTTCCAGGGCGGGCATTTCCGGTTCCGGGGCGTGGAGCGCCATGGCGGCAGCCGGATCCGGATCCGCACAAGGCAGCCCCTCTGGGTGCATACCGACGGGGAAGTGACCGCGCTTTCCGATGATATCACCGTAAACTGCAGGCGCGGGCTCCTGCGTTTTTACGCCTGAACCCGCGCCCTGTTTTTCATTGGATCGTTTCTGTTTAAATAAGTTCCGCCAGGCAGCCTCAGTTGAATTTGAAAAATCTCTGGCAGAGCTTGTAGCCCTCCACCGTCACCTTTCTTCCGCTCTTTCCCGGCAGGTTGGTGCAGCTTCCCAGAAGGCCGTAGCGCAGCTTGAAGAAAAGCATGGCGTCCTTCTGTTTGATATATTTCCACAGCTCGTTCTTTTTCTCCAGGTTTTCCTCCGTCTCGGAGCAGATCAGCATGATGGAGGACACCGTGGTGATGATGTCCAGATAATTGGTCATGTAGCTGCGCAGCTTTTTCTGGGAGGAAAGAAGCTGCTTTTTCGATACCATGTAATCCACCATCAGCCGGTTCACCTTCAGCTGCTGGTCGATCCTGCCGATCATCACCTTTTCATTCACGGACTGATCCGACCTGCCTATGTAGTATCTGTAGAAATTCACATCCAGGTAGTACATGTTCTTCACATAGGGAAGGGGCTCGTAAACGAACAGGTTATCCACATAGAAGGTGTGCTCCGGCAGCTTCAGTCCGCAGTCGCGCAGGAGCTTCGTGCGGAAGATCACGGAATGCATGAGGATGTACTGTCCCTTGTGAAAACGGTGCACGTCCTTCCAGGTGAACACTTCGTTTTCCGGAAGCACATGCTTGTAGCGGATCACCTTCTTGCGCTTCTCGCCTTCCTTTTCATACACATAGTTGGAGATCAGCATATCCAGGACCTGGTCCCCGCCGGCAAAGCCTCTCAGCGTTTCAAGTATGGTCTGATACGCCGTATCCAGCACCCAGTCGTCGCTGTCCACCACCTTGAAAAACAGGCCCTCCGCGTTCTCGATCCCCGCATTCACGCCGGAGCCGTGGCCGCCGTTTTCCTTGTGGATCGCCTTCACGATGGAAGGATATTTTTCGGCGTACTCGTCCGCGATCTGCGCGGTCGCGTCCTTCGAACCGTCGTCCACGATGATGATCTCCACATCCTCTCCGCCGGGAAGCAGGGAGTCGATGCATTTTCTCATATACTTTTCCGAATTGTAGCAGGGCACCGTAATGGTCAAAAGTTTCATTGGTACTCTCTCCTGTTGCAGCGTTTACAAGTTTCTCTTCACGTAATCCAGATAAGCGGCAAAGGCGGAGGGAACGGGGATCCGGTCCAGCTCGTCCCGGTCCGCGAAGATCAGCCCGTCCCAGCCCCCTTCATAGGGCTCAAGCTCATCCACCCACACGGCGTAGCCCGTCATGTGCCATTCCTTATGGGTAAAAATATGTCTGGCCGCAGGAAGCTTTCGGATGCGGATGGGATGCAGTCCCTTTTCCTTCAGAAAAGAAAGGGCTTCCGTCTGCTTCTTTTTTCCCTCTGCGGAAGGGAGCTCGTACATGCCGGCCAGCAGACCGGCCGCGGGACGTTTCCGGAAGGCGGCCTTTTTCTCATCCAGAAGGACAAAGACCGTTTTTTCCTCCACTGTCCGTTTCTTTTTCGGAGCTTTCTTCGGAAAATCCTGTTCCCTTCCCTCCGCGTGCGCCATGCAGATCCCGGCGAGGGGGCAAAAACCGCAGCGGGGCGCGCCGTTCGGCAGGCAGACCGTGGCTCCGATGTCCATCATTGCCTGGTTGAAGTCTCCGGGCCGCTCGCGCGGGATCAGGGCGGAAAGCTCCTCCTCCACGCTTTTCTTCACTGTCTGGTTCGTCATGTCCCGTCCGTCCATGCGAAGCCTGGCCAGTACGCGGAGCACGTTTCCGTCCACCGCCGGGACGGGCCGGCCGCAGGCGATGGAGGAAATGGCTCCGGCGGTATAGGGGCCGATGCCGGGAAGGGTAAGAAGCTCCTCCGCATCCTCCGGCATCCTGCCGGAAAAACGTTCCATGATCTCGCAGGCCGCCTTCTGCAGGTTGCGGGCGCGGCTGTAATAGCCCAGCCCCTCCCAGAGCTTTAAAAGACGCTCCTGGGGAACGGCCGCCAGAGCCTCGATATCCGGAAGCTCCTTCATGAAGCGTTCAAAATAGGGCTTCACGGCTTCCACCCGGGTCTGCTGCAGCATGATCTCCGAAACCCAGACCCGGTAGGGCGCAGGGTCCTGTCTCCAGGGAAGCTGCCGTTTGTGCTCATCATACCACGGCAGCAGGTATGACGCAATATCGGACACGCTGCCTTTTTCTGCCTTCTCTCCCGGCAGGATCACGGGGATTCCGTACGAGATGCGCATGCCGTCCTTCTCCACCGTACAGCCCATGGCCAGGATGCGCACTCCCGCCTGCTTCGCGCGAAGGAGCGCTTCGGCAAATTCCGGCTGGGTCTCTTCGTTTGGCGCAAACCGGCGGATCCCCTCCATCTGTACCACAAAAAGAAGGACGGCCCCATACCCTTCCTTCTTCGCCTCCATCAGCTCTTCCACGTGCTTTACCGCCCGGGCGGAGGGGGCGTCGGGAAACAGGGCGATATTATCCCGTTCCAGGCTGACCCCTTTTACCTCCACCCAGACGGTCTGTTCCGGCGGAAAATCCCCGCCGGACCGCGTATCCTGACCCGAAACGGCCTTCCCATCGGAGGCGCCAGCCTTCAGGCGCAGCCGGAAGTCAAACCGGGAGGCTCCGAAACGGCATTCCGGACGGACCTCTTCCACGTCCGGATACAGGCCGCCCGCCCTCAGCCACTCCTCTGCCGCCCGGTTGGGGGCGGCGCTGTCCATGTTGACGAGCCTGTCTCCCTTTTTCACCGCCGTCAGGTCATAAGCCGTGCTGCGGGCGGGATTGCCGCTTTCCGCCAGATACACCGCCGCGCCCTCCTTCAGAAGCTCCCGGCATCTGCCCGTATTTTTCACATGTACCTTTTCCCGTTTTCCGTCCAGCAGGACGTAAGCGATAAAACGGTTCGGCCGCTCCAGGAAAATCCCTTCGCGGATCTTGTCATACTTCATGCGTTTTCTGTTCTTTCTGTCTTTTTCATCTCAATTCCCATTCCGGACCTGTTCCGGAGCGCAGCGACGGGGCGAATAGAAATCGCGAATGCGATTTCTATTCTGCCGTCAGCATCCCTGCCCTATCTCAGCCGGGTGCACTCATATTTTTCCAGCATGACGATGCAGTTTTTCAGCTCCTCATACCGTTCCATGAGCTTGCCCTCCTTCAGATCAATATCCAGAGCCACCGCCATGGTGGTGAGCATATCGTCCGTTATCCTGCCGCGCATGTCCGTAAAGATGGCGAGCTTTTCCTCGTAGCTGTCCGCGTCCAGAAAAGCCATCAGCATGGGATCCAGCGCGGGTTCCTCCTCATCGGAAGACGGAGCGGCCGGGCCGGAAGCCTCTTCGGCTCCGGCTGCGGAGAGATCTCTGCCGGCTGCGGGCGCTGCCTGCTCCGGCTTCTCACCGGCGGGCAGCTTTAAGCCATCCTGGCCCATGATCTGAGGAAGAAGCGTAAAGCGCTGCCTTCCTGCCGCCTCCGGATGCTTTCTTTCGTCCACCCTTCCGGTAAATTCGCGAAGCGGCCTGGCCCAGATTTCAAAATCCCCGTACAGCGCCTGGTAGATCACCATGCGTTCCCCGGTATCCGCATGCTTCGCCAGCGTGACCACCCGGTACAGGTTTCCCTTAAAATGCTGATAGATTTCGTTTGGCTGCGGGATCTTTTCCATGCTTTCCTCCCTGCCGGAGCTTTTTGCCCCGGCCGCTTTCTTTTTACCCGGTCCTTATTTCAGCGTTTCTCCCACAAGGCGGTTCACCAGAGCGCCGTCCGCGCGGCCCTTCACCCGGGGCATCAGCTCCTTCATGATCTTTCCCTTATCCTTTGCCGTGGGCTCGCCGATCCCCAGGTCGGAAAGGACCGCGCTGATCTGGGCGCGGATCTCCTCTTCGCTCATTTCCGCGGGAGCGAACTCCTTCAGCACGGCAAGGCGCTTTGCGCATTCTTCCCTGATATCTTCTCTGTCCGCCGGAGCCAGATCCATGGTTTCCTGGGTCTGTTTGATCTCCTTTTTGATCACTTCGTTTTCTTCCGCCTCGGTCAGATCCTCACGCTTGTCGATGGCTCTGTTTTTCAGGGCGGCGAGCAGCATGGAAAGGGTATCCTTTCGCTCCTTGTCCTTATTCTTCATGGCGGCGACCATCTGCGCTCTTACTTCATCAATTTTGCTCATGGCTGTTTTCGTCCTTTCTTATTTTTTTCTTTATCTCTGTTTTCTGTCGGTTTCTCTGTCACGGTCTTCTGTTCATTTCTCTGCCTGAAATGCCGCTGCAGCGGATGATGAGCATTTCCACGCCCAGCCTGTCGTTCAGGCGGCCGTTCTTTACCGCTTCGTCCGTTTTCACGCAGTCCGTCAGCGCCTCCTTCAGGCTGCCCATCTCAAACCGGGAAGCCTGATTCACATATTTTCCGGCGATAAAGCCGTGCAGCCCCGTTTTCTCGCCGATCCGCCGGTTGTCATACCCTTTGGCGCGAAGCTCCTTCACCTGCACCAGCAGGCTGAACTGTCTTCCGATCAGGAAGAGGATCCGCATGGGCGGCTCCTTCAGCGCGAGCAGATCGTAATACAGCTCCAGCGCCTCCTTCTGCCTTCCCCCTGCGACGGCCTCGATCATGTCAAAGATCTTCCCGCTCAGCTGCTGCGTGCATACCGCCTCAATGTCCGCCTCCGTGATCACGTCCTTTTTCAGAGTATAACAGAACAGCTTCTCCAGCTCCCTGTCAATGTTTTCCATGTCCGAACCGGTCTTCTGCAGAAAAAGCTCCAGTCCGGCCTGCGAGATCATCTTGCTTTCCTTCTTCACCCTTCCCAGGATCCAGCGCTTCAGCGTGGTTTCATCCTGTTCGCCGAATTCCACCGAGCAGCCGGCTTCCTTCACCGCTTTGAACAGGCGGCTCCTTTTGTCCGTCTCGGCTTCGTTGAAAATAAAGAAGGCGGTGGGCGACGGGGCCTTCAGATAATCCGCCAGCGCGTCCCCGCCCTTTTTGAACCAGCCGCTGTCCTGAATGAGGATGACTCTGCGCTCCGCGAAAAAAGGCATGGTCTCCGCCAGGTCGATGATCTGGGCCGGATTGATATCCTTTCCCTGGAAAGAGGAAACATTCATGGTATCCCCCTCCTGCGCCATGGCCGCCTTCAGCCTGTCGCGGTACTGATTCCGCAGATAGGCCTCCTGCCCGTAAAGCAGATAGGCCTGACGGAACTGTCCTGTTTTGATGTCCTCCAAAAGCTGCTTCATGCGCCGTTTCCTTCCGCTTCCTCCGTCAGTCTGCGTGCCTGTTCGATCCGGTTTTCAGGAATATCCACGCCCGTAAAATGCGCTCCATACCGGCATAAATGTCTGAAAAGCACACCGTCCCGGTTCCCGGATCTTTTGAAAAAGCGTTCCGGATAGATATCCCGGTACTTCGCATAGTCCTCTGAGGCACGGCCCCGGTCAGATTTCCATCCATGACCGATTTGTCCGTTTCTCATCTTTTCCTTCTCTTTCGCGGCCCGGACGGACCGCGTGAAAACCATAAAAGAATTGCCCGCGCAATTCTTTCAGGGAAGCATGCCTGTATCGTAATTTTTACAGCGATAGTATTATACCATCAATTTGAAAAAATGGCGAGATGCATTTGCCGAAACGGCAGTAACTATGGAAAGGAACAGTGAAAAAAGAACCGCTTCTATGGCAAAAATCGGGAAAATCGGATTTCTGACCGTAGTGACTGGCAATTTTCTACGGTAAAAATCAGGAAAACCGGTTAACTGCCCGTAGTGACCGGCAATATCGCCCGCAGCAGGGGACTTTCTTATGTCGGCCCGGTTCCGAAAGCCGAAAAGGCGCGGAAAAGCTTCCGGCATCCCCAAAACACTTCCCTCAAAAGCCTTGCGTCTCCGGAAGCGACCTCAGCCTTGCGCCCCTGGAAGCGTCCTCAGGACGCCTTCAATAAGACCTCCGCTCCTGTGAGCAGCCACGAATAAAGCCGCAGCCAAACGTCTGCTTTTCACATCCGTTCTGCTGCGGCTCCCTGTTTTTTGCTGTTCTCTTTTATCTTCCGTCTGCGTTTTTATCCGCTCATTCTCCGATGGCTGCAGGCTGCGCGGCCATATCCCGGAGGCCGCAGGCTGCTCGGTCATTCCCCGATGGCTGCAGGCTGCGCGGCCATATCCCGGAGGCTGCAGGCTGCGCGGCCATATCCCGGAGGCCGCAGGCTGCTCGGTCATTCCCCGGCGGCTGCAAGCTGTGCGGTCATTTCCGCCAGCTCCTCCGGCTCCATGGTCAGGTCGAAGCCCAGGGCCAGATACGTTAAGCCGTCCTTCTCCAGCTCGCAGTTGTAGGCCACGTTCTCCTCCACCTGCGCGCTTCCGTAGGAGAAGATCACGCTGCCGTCCTCCTGCGCCTGAAGGTCCTCCTCCGTCAGCTCATAATCGGGGGGCACGAACCGGTAGACCGTCCGGGTGACTGTCAGGCTGACGCCCTCTTTTTCCCCTGTCCAGACGGGCTTTACGGCGGAAGGCTCCGGATACGCCTCCTCATAGGGGCGGGTGGGATAGATCAGGAAGGTGATCTCCTGGGCGCCGTCGGTATAGGTCAGATCCACCGACTGATAGGAGGAAAGCACGTTTCCATCTTCGTCGTAATCGCTGTTTTCTCCGGGAAGCGCGTAAGCGAAGCGAAAGCCGTTGGAAAATTCCTCCAGGGAAGGGAAGGCAAAGCCCATCTTTTCTTCCACGCCGGCGATGGCCGCGTAATCGGTCACCTGATCGTTCCGGTTGGAATGGCTTTCCATGGAAGCCACCCTTCCTGCCGCCACAGCGGTCACGGAACCGATCAGAGCCACTGCCGCCGCGATCAGAACCGCCTTTTTTCTGCTGAATTTTTTCATAACCGTTCTCCTTTCCGCATTCCTGATGCGTCTGTCGATCTCTGTTTTCATGTCTGCGGGAACGCTGATCCTCTCCGCCTCTTCGCGGAACCATTCCGAGATCCTTTCATCCGTTCTTCTTTCCATGATCTGCCTCCATGCTATTGCTGCAGCAACCTGCTTCATGCGCTGTCGAGCGCATTTTTCAGTCCTCACTTTGCATGCGATACCGCGCAAAGGAGCTTTCCGCCGGCTTCTTCCTTTGCCAGGTACCGTTCCAGCTTTTTCCTTGCCGTGTGAAGCCTGGATTTTACGGTTCCCTCCAGGCATCCCGTGATCCTGGCGATCTCCGGGGTGGTAAAATCGTTGAAATAGTAGAGGACCACGATGGTCCGGTGCTTTTCGTCCAGATTTTCCACGGCCCGGCGGATCCGTTCCCGTTCTTCCTTTCCGAGGAAAGATGAGAGGCCGTCGCCCTCCTGCTCCCGGTCCGCGCGCGCGGCGATCTCTTCGTCCGGGATCTCGCGCCTGCCTTCCCTGCCGCATTTCCACGCCAGCCGGGTCAGGATCCGGTAGAACCAGCTCTTAAAACCGGCCGGTTCCTTCAGCTTTCCCGCGTGCAGCCAGACCTGCACGAAGGTCTCCTGCACCACGTCCTCCGCGTCCGCCCTGCTTCCTGTCAGAAAGACCGCCGTCCGGAAGGCCTGCACGTGATATCTTTCGTAAATCTGATCAAAAGCCGTCCGGCTTCCCGCCTGCAGCTGTCTTACCAGTTCCATTTTGCTCAAGGGTTTTCTCCTCCCGCCGCGTC
This sequence comes from uncultured Lachnospiraceae bacterium, assembly GCA_944380025.1. Classification (GTDB taxonomy): domain Bacteria; phylum Bacillota; class Clostridia; order Lachnospirales; family Lachnospiraceae; genus Eisenbergiella. The sequence goes on along the minus strand of CALWGL010000019.1, from coordinate 10,471 downwards.
CGCGGCATATGATACGCGGCCGTACCTGCCGTCCTTCTCTGACAGGGGGCTCTTTCGGCCGTCTTTTCCGGTGCACCTGTCTATAAGAGGCGCTTCGGGCGCGGATGGTTCATTCTTTTTTTCTCTATTTTTCACCGGAAGAAACATCTTGTCAAACCCCTCCTTTTCTATTACAATGAAAATGCAGCGGCATACGGGGGCCTTTTCGCACGGCGTGCGGAAAGGAGTAAAAATGTCATATGGTTGCAGAAAAATTCCGGTACCGGTCCTGGTACTGGTATTTCTTTTATTATTCGGCGGCTGCGGCCGCGATGAGATCGTGGAGCTTGCGCCGGTAAGCGGCGAAGCGGAAACGTCGGAGGCGGCGGTCGGCGCGCAGGCGGCAGGAAATATCCGGACAGACGCAGAACCGTCAGGTACGGCGCAGGCTTCCGGCCCAGCAGCGCAGACAGACAGCGCGGCAGCGCCCGGAAGCATTGCGGCGGGCGGACAGTCCGCGGAGGGTGGGGCGGAGCCGGAGCCCGCCGTCTGGATGGTGCATATCTGCGGAGCGGTGAACCGCCCCGGCGTCTACACCTTTCCGGAAGGGAGCCGTGTCTGCGACGCGGTGGAGGCTGCCGGAGGGCTTACGGCAGATGCGGCGGAAAGCCTGCTCAATCAGGCGGCGCTTTTATCCGACGGGCTGCAGATCGTGGTGCCAACGCTGGAAGAGGCGGAGGGGCTTTCCCCGCAGACGGCTTCGTCCGGCATTTTTTCATCCGGCATTTCCGGAGCGGGCGCCGCAGGCGGGGATCCTCAGGCCGGGGACGGTCTGGTGAACATCAATACCGCCACTCTGGAGGAGCTGATGACCCTGCCGGGGATCGGACAGACAAGGGCTGAGGCCATCGTGGCGTACCGCGACGAGCAGGGCGGCTTCCGGACGATTGAGGATATTATGAATGTGAGCGGGATCAAGGAAGGCAGCTTCGCGAAGCTGAAGGACAGGATCACCGTATAGACGGCCGCCCGAGGGCGGCGGGGAGAGAGTTGAAAATGGCGAAAAAGGTTCTGGTTGTGGACGATGAGAAGCTGATCGTAAAGGGCATCCGTTTCAGTCTGGAGCAGGACGACATGGAGGTCACCTGCGCCTATGACGGGGAGGAAGCTCTGGAGGCGGCGAAAAAAACGGATTTTGACATCATTCTTCTGGATATCATGCTGCCGAAGCTGACCGGCCTTGAGGTCTGCCAGCAGATCCGGGAATTTTCCAACGTGCCGATCATCATGCTGACCGCGAAGGACAACGACATGGATAAGATCATGGGGCTGGAATACGGCGCCGATGACTATATTACGAAGCCCTTCAACATTCTGGAGGTAAAGGCAAGGATCAAGGCGATCATGCGCCGGACGTCCGGCAGGGAAAAGGCTGCCGCCGCGCCGAAAACGGTGGTGAGCGGGGAGCTGAAGCTGGACTGCGACAGCAGGCGGGTCACCATTTCCGGCAGGGAGGTAAATCTGACCGCCAGGGAATTCGATCTGCTGGAGCTTCTCGCGCTGAATCCCAATAAGGTCTACAGCCGGGAAAATCTTCTGAAGCTGGTGTGGGGAACGGATTATCCGGGCGATGTGCGCACCGTTGACGTGCATATCCGAAGACTCCGGGAAAAGATCGAAAGCAATCCGAGCGAGCCGAAATACGTGCATACCAAGTGGGGAGTCGGCTACTTTTTCAGGAACTGATTCATTTTCCGCGCGGCGTCCTGCGGGATCTGCCGCGCGGAGACCGGAAAGCGTGAAAACGCTTCAGATTGGGAAAAAACATGCTTGAAAGGCTGAAGGCGCTTCTTATAAGATTTCCCGCTCTGCGGAGCGTAAAAATCCACATCTTTCTGCTGATGCTGGCGATGGGCGTCATTCCCAGCTTTGTGATGCGCATCGGCATTCTCCAGAGCTATGAGGAACGGGCGGTCTCCCTGCGTATTTCCGATACCCAGGCGCAGTTTTCGATCATCGCGAATCATCTTCTGGCAAACAATTATCTGCAGGATACCTCCAACGCGGCGATCAACGCGGAGCTGGAGCAGATATCCACTCTTTACGACGGGCGTGTGCTCATCATCAACAACAGTTTTCATGTGGTAAAGGATACTTACGGGATCAGCGAAGGGAAGACCATCATCTCAGAGGAAGTGATCCGCTGCTTCAAGGGGCAGAATACGACCAATTATGAACGTAAGGGCGGTTATATTGAGATGACGATCCCCATCATGGATTCGGTATCCAGCGCCGCCGCTTCCGCGGATACGGCCCGCACAGCCGATACCGCCGTGCAGGGAGTGCTCCTTGCAAGCGTTTCCACGGAAAGCATCCGCACCACCATGGAGATCATGAACCGCAACGCCCTGATCATCGAGATCGTCATGGTCATTTTTATCTTCGGTATTGCCGTCGGTATTTCCTATATCCTGATCCGCCCCTTCAACCGGGTCACACAGGCCGTCAACGAGATCCGGGACGGCTTTACGGATGAACCCATCTGCGTCAGGGACTACCGGGAGACGGAGCAGATCGTGGACGCCTTCAATCAGCTCCTGTCCCGGATGAAGGTGATCGACGATTCCAGGCAGGAATTCGTGGCCAACGTATCCCACGAGCTGAAGACGCCGCTCACCTCCATGAAGGTGCTGGCGGATTCCCTGATGCAGATGGAGGGCGCGCCCATCGAGCTGTATCAGGAATTCATGCAGGACATCACAGTGGAGATCGACCGGGAAAACAAGATCATCAACGACCTGCTTTCTCTGGTGAAGATGGATAAGACCGCCGCTCAGCTTTCCATCGAATCCGTGGATATCAACGAACTGATCGAGCTGGTGCTCAAGCGTCTGCGTCCCATTGCCAGGACCAGAGATATCGAGGTGGTGTTCGAGAGCATCCGCCCCGTCACGGCGGAAGTGGATGAGGTGAAGATCACGCAGGTTTTCACCAATCTGGTGGAAAACGCCATCAAATACAACAAGGAACACGGCTGGGTAAAGGTGCTTCTGGACGCGGATCATCAGTCCTTCACCGTGGAGATCTCCGATTCCGGCATCGGTATCCCGGAAGCCGACTACGATCACATTTTTGAACGCTTTTACCGCGTGGACAAGTCCCATTCCAGAGAGATCGGAGGAACCGGGCTTGGCCTTGCCATCACGAGAAACGCCGTCCTTCTGCACAGAGGCTCTGTCCGGGTCAGCAGCGTGGAGGGCGAAGGCACCTGTTTCACGGTAAAGATCCCCCTCACCTATGTGAAGCAGGAAACAGGGACGAAATAAACAAAGAGAGTGAGGAATCCAGATGCTTCTGTCAGTTTTATGGAAAAAAAGAAACCGCCTCATTCCCTTCGCGCTTTTCTGTCTCCTTCTTGCCCCTCTCTGCGCCTGCGGCGCGGGAAAAGAGCAGGAAGCCGGAAGGGCCTATGAGGTATATTATCTGAACCGGGAGGAGACCTCTGTTTCCTCCGAAACCGTATATCTGGACGAGGGGCTGACCCAGGACGAGCAGATCACCGCCCTTCTTTCCGCCCTGCAGACCGCGCCGGAGGATGTTTCCCTGAAGGTATCCGCAGGCGTCTCTTTTCAGATCAGCGGCTATCGGGTGGAGGAAGGACAGCTGAACCTGGACGTGGACGAATCCTACCGAAAGCTGTCCGCCACAACGGAGGTTCTGGTGCGGGCGTCTCTGGTACGTACCCTGACCCAGGCCGAAGGCATCAATCACGTGCTGATGACGGTGGCTGGGCAGAGTCTGATGGACGCTTCCGGCGCATCGGTAGGCCCGATGACGGCGGATACCTTCCTGGACAACGCCGGAGACGCCATCAATCCCTATGAAATGGTGACGCTGAAGCTCTATTTTGCCAACGAGACCGGCGACAGGCTGGTGGAAACCACCAGGACTCTGGAATACAACAGCAACATTTCCGTGGAACGTCTGGTGGTGGACTGTCTGGTAAAGGGGCCGGATACGGACCAGGCCTTTCCCACCGTCAACCCCGATACCCGTGTGATCGGCGTGACGGTGCGGGACGGGATCTGTTATGTAAATTTTGACGAAGCCTTTCTCACCCAGGTTTACAACGTGACCCCCGATGTGGTGATCTATTCCATCACCAACTCTCTCGTGGAACTCACCAGCGTAAACCGGGTCCAGATCTCCATCGACGGCCAGACGGATCTGATCTTCCGGGAAACCTTCAATCTGGCAAACGTTTATGAAAGAAATCTGGATCTGATCGGAGAATCCTCCCGGACGGAGGAAACTCAGGCACAGACACAGGAGGATACCGCATGAGAAGACCGCTTGCCGCGGCGGCCCTTCTGTTCATCACAGCGGTCCGGCTGGTCACCCTTCTTCATCCGCTGCCCGTTCCGGAACCTGACAGACCGGACGGACAGCGGGCCGCATACACGGGAACCGTATCCGATATCATCTGTTATACGGATACGAAAACCGGAGAACCGGTCCGCCTCGTTTATCTGGAGAACGCCGCATCTGAAACCGTTTCTGAACCTTCTGAAAGCCTTTCCTCTTCCCGGGATGCCCAAATCCCCTCCGGCCCGGAGCCTTCCGCTTCCTTCCGGATCATCTGCAGACTCACAGAAAATTCTTATCTTCCCAGGATCGGAAGCCGCATCCGCTGCAGCGGAGAGGTCAGCTGCTTCCGCGAAGCCACAAATCCGGGCGAATTCGACGCAAAAGCATATTATAACCGGCAGGGCTACGCCTTCGAGCTTCGGGAAGCCTCCGTCACCGGAACAGGATGGAACTATTCCCGTTACAGACAGGCGCTCTGGCTGGCAAAAAGCCGTATGGGGCAGGCTCTTGAACTCCTGCTTTCTCCCGAAGACGCTTCCGTGATGAAGGCCATGCTTCTGGGAGAAAAAAAGGGGATGGATCAGGAGATCAAATCGCTGTATCAGGCGGCGGGAATCTCCCATGTGGTGGCGATCAGCGGCCTGCACATCTCCATTCTGGGAATGGGCGTATACAATCTGCTGTCCCGGCTTTCGGGAAGGATCGGCGGCCCCGGTTCCGGACGTCTTCCGGCCTGCATCGCATCCGCCCTTTTTCTCCTTTCCTTTCTCTTCATGACCGGTTTCTCCGCCTCTTCCATGCGGGCCGGGATCATGTTCGCCCTGTCCCTGACCGCGAAGCTTCTGGGCCGCACCTACGATACCGCCACCGCGCTGGCCGTCGCCGCCGCGCTGCTGCTGACGGAAAATCCCGCCTGGATCGACGATACCGGATTCCAGCTTTCCTTCACCGCCGCGCTTGCCGCCTCCATCGCCGTTCCCGCCTTTTCCCGCATGGATCCCATAAAAGACTGGCTTCTGAAGCGAAGCTCCGGCGGAAATATCCAAAGATACCGGCAGCACGGCTCTGTGCGGTTTCTGAAAGACAGTTCTCCGGCAGCTCTGAAAAAGGCGTTCGTCTGCCCGCGGAAGGATATCCCGCAGGCGCTTTGGAAAATCGCCGGCACGCATCTGCCCGCGCTTTGGAACCGCCTTGCGGAAACCCTTTCTTCAGGCTTCCGTTCCAGCTTCTGCGTCAGCATGGTCACGCTTCCGCTGGTTCTTTCTTCCTTCTATGAGTGGAACGTGCTTTCCGTCGCCGTCAATCTGGTGGTGATCCCTCTCATGGGAATGCTTCTGGGATGCTGTATCCTTCTGGCCTCCCTGGGCGGACTGCTTCTTACGGCCGGCGAGGAATGGCTGTCCCTTCTTGCTCCCGCCGCGCTTCCCGTAAAGGGGATCCTGTTTCTGTATGAGACGCTCTGCCGCCTGGGTTCCACAGGGGGCATCGGCCTGTTTCGTCCCGGCGCGCCGCAGCTGTGGCAGTCTCTTCTTTTCTATGTCTGTCTGTTCGCGCTCTTTTGCTTTGCCGGAAAGCTTCCGCGGATCGCGGGCTACGTCTTCTGCTCTCTCCTCTGTCTGATCTTCCTTGCGGGAAAGCCCGCCGGAGTCCAGGTCACCATGCTGGACGTGGGGCAGGGAGACTGTATCTATATCCGCACACAGGAAGGAGAGCATTATCTCTGCGACGGCGGCAGCACCTCAAAGCTTCAGACGGGCACCTGGCAGGTGATCCCCTTTCTGAAGCATCAGGGCGTCCGCCGGCTGGAGCTGATCTTCGTCAGCCACTGCGACACGGATCACGTCAGTGCGATCAGGGAACTCCTGGAATGGGCGGGGGATGGGAAAGCAAAGATCGGCGGCCTGGTCCTTGCCGCCTCCGGGACAGAGGATGAGATGCGCGCTTCCCTGGTGAAAGCCGCAGAGAAAAACGGCGTTCCTGTCTACCGGATGGAGGCCGGTGATCAGATCCGCCGCGGCAGTGCCCTGTTTCAGGCAGTCTATCCTTTTTCCGAAAACAATGCGTCAGGAGGAGCGTCCACGGACCGGAACGCTTCCTCCCTGGTTCTGCGCTTCTCGCAGCTGCGCGGTTCCAAAACGCCCCTTTCCGATACGGATACGCCGGGAGAGGGCCATTCCGAAGAAGCCTTCTCTCTGCTCCTCACCGGAGACGCGGAGGCCGGCGGGGAAAAACAGATCCTGGAACGCTGTCCGGAGCTCATATCCGGCTGCACCATATTAAAGACCGCCCATCACGGCTCGGACACCTCCACCTCCCAGGCGTTTCTGGACGCCGTCTCCCCGCGGGCAGCGCTCATTTCCTGCGGGAAAGACAATTCCTACGGTCATCCCCATGAAGAAGTGCTTTCCCGGCTGAAAACCGCCGGCATTCCCGTGTTCATCACCGCGGAATGCGGGGCGATCACCATACGGGAGAGAAACGGGACCGTAACGGCGGAAACCTTCCTGCGGCCGGGAGCCGGACGGACGGAGGCGGCCGCCGCGGGACCGGCCGGTACAGGATAGGAAGATAAGGCTCAGGCCGTTATGATGATGCCGCCGTCATTGGCATACATGCTGCTGATCCCCGCCGTGTTCAGGATGTATGAACCGGCAAAGGAAGCCTGCTCCAGGATCATGTTCCTGACCCACTCCGCCTTTTCCGGATTGTTGCAGTGAGAGATCATCAGAATTTTTTTCTGCGGATCCTTCACCTTTTCCGCCACCATTCCTGCCATGCGGATCAGCGCCTTCTTCAGCCCCACAGCCTGGCCGAGCTGGACGATGGTTCCCTCCGGCGTGGCTCCCATGACCGGTTTGATGTTCAGCGTGGAAGCCACCAGCGCCTTCACCCCTGTCAGACGCCCGTTCTTTCTCAGCGTTTCCAGATTGTTCAGGACAAACCAGGTGTCCATCTCATCCCGGAAGCTTTCCAGCTTCCGGACGATCTCTTCAAAGGGAAGTCCCTGCTCCTCCAGCTCCATGGCCTTCAGCGCGATCTGCGTTTCCCCGCAGGAGGCGGACCGGGAATCCACCACATGGATCTTCTTCGCGTCCCTGCCGTATTTTTCCTCAAAAAGGCTCTTCCCCAGCAGCGCGCTGTTATGGCTGCCGCTCAGATTCGCGGAAAGGGTGACCACATAAATATGCTCCGCATCTCCCTCGTAGCTTGTCCGATAGCGCTCCGGCGACGGGCAGGAGGACTTGGGACAGATCGGGCATTCCGCCACCCTTCTCAGAAATTCCTTCTGATCAAAATCCTCATCGTCCTGTATCCGCCAGTCTCCCACTTCAAGGCCCAGGGGCACGCGTTCAAAGCGGCTGTCATTTTTCAGCTCCTCCGGCAGTTCACAGCAGCTGTCCACTACGATCTTATAGCTCATATTATGATATCCTCCGATTTTTATCACTCGAGTATGTGGTTTTCATTACCACATATAATAACACCGATATTTATATCTTGTAAAGATGGTTTCCGAAAGAATTTGATGGCCTTTCCCGTCTGATTCGTGTAAAATAGAAAGCGGCAGACGCCGGAATTCCCGGACGTCCGCCGACAGAATAAGGAGAACGATATGATCGCACTGCAGATAAAAGATGTGAAGCATTTTATGGGCCGGCTGCTCGGCACGGATTTTCTGGATTCCTTCCTGTTCGTGGAGGCAGTGGTCTCCACCTACAATACCTTCACCATAGACGGACGGATGAACCGGGATTTCTTCACCCGGGAGGAATGGGAGGATCCCTCCGTCCGCCCCTGGGATTTTTCTCCCTGGGAAAGGATGCGTCCCCTCCTGTTCGAACTGATCCGGGGAAAAAAGACGCCCGTCAGCTTCCGCATCATCCTCCATCTCATGCCGCAGTATGTGTCCGGCATCCTGGATCCGGCCGAAACGACGCTGACGGCGGAGCAGATAAAAGCCCTCGTCCTCACCTGCCGGTATGAAAACGGGATGCTGACGCTGATCACCGGGACTTCGCTGCACACCTTCCTTCCGGACAAAAGCGCGGACGTTCTCTGGGACCGGGCGGTTAAGACCTTTCTGGACCGCCGGGAAGTGGATTACGACCTGCTGTAAACCCGCTCACGCCCTGAGCCAGTATTCATCCGCCAGACAGCGGATCCTTTTTACCAGCTTCTCATCCGCCTTCTCCGGAAAGGCGGCGGATTCCGGGATATAGTCTGACTCTTCCGCGCGGATGCCGAACAGGGTTTTTCCCCAGACACAGGCGAGCAGATACCGTCCGTACAGATAGCTCATATGAAAACCGTCCCTGCACAGCGAGATTCCGCCTTCAGGCACGATAAAAGGGTCTTTTCCCCTCACATACTGGATCACTTCTCCGGAGGGGATCAGCCGCAGGCCGTATTTCTCCGCCATGGCATGGTAGCATTTTCTCAGCCGTTCGAACATTTCCTCCTGGCTTCTGTGATAGCGCATAAAATTGGAATGGGTGCTCCCGTGCTCGTATGCCCAGGTCTCGTGCAGAAGGATCTCCGGCCGATGCCCGCAGGCCGTATCCTTCTTTCCCGTCTTCTCCTTCAGGTACTCCAGGATCAGACCGAGAAACGGCTCGTAGGTATCCTGCCAGCCGCTGTCGTGGCTGGCCTGCTGGGTAACGATATAGTCCCAGTCGTCCTCCTGAAGGGCTTCTTCGATCGAGACATGCCGTTCTGTCAGGACGCCGTTCAGCTGATACTGGTAGGCCGCCTCTCCTGTCTCGATATTTTTCCAGTGACGTTCCAGCGGACAGCCTCCGATAAAAAGATTCACCACCTTCGTATCCACTCCGGCGGCCTTCGCCGTCTGATGCAGGTACCTGGCCGCATCCTCCGAAAAGCTGTTTCCGATCGCAAGTATTTTCTTCATTTTCTCCGTTTTCTCCTCGCTGTAAGGGCTTTTCCCATCCATGCGGATCTCTGCCCGTTATGGGAAAATTTTCCCGCATAATTTTCCATCTGTCAAGCCATACTGTCAGTCATAAAAGCCGGCGCGTTACCGCGCGGACCGTGCGAAAACTTAAAAAAAGCCGGCACGGGCTCCGTTCGTGCCAGAGAATGGAAAAAGTCCGCCTGTCGGCGGCAAAGAAAAGAGGTAAGGATGGATTATCTGAATGCTTTCTGGATCGGCGGCCTGATCTGCGCCCTGGTTCAGATCCTGATGGAAAAGACAAAACTGATGCCCGGCCGGATCATGGTGCTTCTGGTCTGCACCGGAGCGGTCCTTGGCGCGCTTGGCATTTACGGGCCCTTTCTGGAATTTGCGGGGGCCGGAGCCAGCGTACCGCTCCTGGGCTTCGGAAACACCCTCTTTCAGGGAGTGAAGGAGGCCGTGGACGAGTCCGGCTTTCTCGGACTGTTTACCGGGGGCTTCCGGGCCGGGGCGGCCGGAACGGCCGCCGCTCTCATCTTCGGCTATCTGGCCTCTCTCCTCTTCAGCCCGAAGATGAAGAAATAAGGAAACGCCCCTGCTTTTTCACTCTGCGGAGTTTTCACTCTGCGGAGGCTTCCACGAGAATGGCTCCGCCATTGTAATCGACCGCCGAATCGTACAGGATCCCGTCATAATATTCCAGGAGAAGCTGCACCACGCGGCCATAGCTTTTCATGCCGTCGGAGACGCCGTTTGCTACCAGTGTGGTCTGGGTAAACTGATTGGAGGCCGCCTTCACCACCGCCGTTTCCACCACTGCCTTTTCCTCCACCTGCTCCCAGGCCTCTTCGGTGAGGAAGATATCGTCCGCCTTTACGGCCTGCGCGACGGCCGGGCAGTCAAATTCCTGCTTCCCGGAAGCCTTTTTATATTCCTTTTCCACATAGCACAGCACGCTCAGATAGCCGCTGTAGCGGAAAAACGGGTCGTCGGAGCGGATGCAGGCCAGGTATCCGATGAAATTCGCATCGTCCTCATAAATGAACCCCTTCAGGTGGGCCAGCTCATGGCAGAGTGTGGCGGGAACGTTCACGACGTACATGCTGGTGTTATAGTTGGCTTCCATGGAGAAGGGAAAATAATACCCCATCATATACTGCTGGCTCAGAAAATCGGAGGCCGCGATCCCCTTTGCCCTGGGATAGTAGCCGG
>CALWGL010000018.1 GCA_944380025.1 uncultured Lachnospiraceae bacterium | reverse complement strand
ATTTTCCGGAATTGGATCCGTAAAAAATGAATTTTTGTACGGTTATAAAGCTATTTCTTCATTTTTCAACCGTATATGAGCGAAAAAAGTTCTGTGGAAGACTCCGCGGAATGTTTTTCCGAAAAAATTCATGGAATATTTCGTCCGGTCCCCTGCCCCATGAAAAGCAACTGCCCTCTCCTTCCAGCACAAACGCAGTTCGTGCGCTGCCGTCAGGCAGCACATAACGCTTGTGATACTTGAAGTATACTGCTATAATCAGAGCGGGAAAATGAAAAAAATACGCATATAAGTGAGGAATACAAGCAAGATGGAAGATATTATCACCTTCCTTCCCGGCCAGATGCCGGGAGAGGAGCGATTCGCCGTTGAAATGACGGGGATCACGTATCCGGATCCCCGCTACCACATCGAAAGGGAGCATTCCCCGCTGCACTGTCTGGAATATGTGATCAGCGGAGAGGGGCACATCGTGATGGATGGAAGGGAATACCGCCCGAAGGCCGGGGACGCCTATCTTCTTGCCGTCGGGAAGGCTCACAGCTACTGGTCGGATGCGGACAGGCCGTGGAAAAAAATCTGGATGAACATCTCCGGCAGTCTGGCGGACGCTCTTGTTTCCGGCTATGGACTTGAGGATACGGTGCTGTTTGAGGACTGTCCGGTCTATCCGCAGTTCTGGGAGTTTTTGCGGGTATGCAGGAACTATGAAAAAAGCAGTCAGGAGCTGGCGGACAGAACCGTTCTTCTGTTCCATGAGATCCTGCTGAAGCTTTCCGGGAACCGGCTTTTGGCCCTGCAGGCTCATGGAGAACGGGAAAAAAGCGCGGTCTCAGAGACGGCTCTGCAGATCAGGGAGTACATCGACGCGCACATTTATGAGAGAATAGCGGTGCCGGATCTGGCGCGGCTCGCCAGTCTTTCCGCCTCTCAGCTCACCCGCGTGTTTCGGGATACATATGGACAGAGTCCCTATGACTATGTGCTGGCAAGGAAGATCGACACGGCCTGCCGCCTTCTGCTGAACACGGGGATGAGCGTGAAGGAGGTGGCGTACCGGCTGAATTTTGTGGATGAACATTATTTTTCCAATGTTTTCAAAAAAAGGATGGGGATGCCGCCGGGGAGGTATCGGACGGAAGGGCGAAGCAGATGGGAATGAGATGATTTAATGATTAACATTAAAAAAATAATAAATTTCATAAAAATATATTTGAAAAACATAAAAATTATGGTATGATAAGGAGGAAGAAGAGAAACGGCCGCAGCCTGCCGGACTGTAAAGAGGAAGGAAAACGCGAAAGGGGGATCTGAATATGAAGGTTTTGTTTGCGGAAAAGGACAGCGATACGGTTTCCCATTATAACTGGGCGTACTTTTTTTCCTGTATTTTGTTGATCGGGTTGTGCCTGAGCCTGATATGGACGGGAGCCGTTGTCATTTATTTTGGAATGCATCCGGAGGAAATTCAGGTGGTGGATACGGGTTCCGCCTTTCAGGTAACAGCTCCGTGGGGCGGAGTAATGAGGATGGATTATCTGGAATTTCCGGGGCGGTTTTATCAGGAATTGCCGGATGGCTTCGCTTTTGTGCTCGGTTTCGGGCTGACCGCAACCCTGACCAGAACGGTTCCCTATCTGCTGATTATCTGCTTTCTGATGCGGATTCTCAGAAGCATTGCGAAGGCGCATACGCCTTTTCTTCTGGAGGCGGTGGACAGCATTCGGTATATGGGATACTGCTTTCTGGTGATGGGACTTCTGGGAAAGCTGGTTTATCAGGCGGCAGTCAGTCTGACCGTTTTTGGAGAAATGTTTTTTGACAATCCTGTTCAGTGGAAGGAAGTGTTTTTCGCGGTGCTGCTTCTGCTGCTGGCCGATATTTATAAAAGAGGCTGTGCGCTGCAGCAGGAAAGTGATGAGACGCTGTGAGGAAGGGGACGGAAGCCGTCTTCAGAGCGGATTCGTTCCGGCATGGAGCCCAAAAGCTCCGTTATGGAGGAAAAGATGCCGATTATTCTGAGACTGGACCGCGTGATGGCGGACCGGAAAATATCATTGAAAGAGCTTGCGGAGAGGGCTGGAATTTCCAACGTGAATCTCTCCAATATTAAAACGGGAAAAATCAGGGCGATCCGCTTTTCCACGCTGGAAGCGATCTGCGAGGTGCTGGACTGCCAGCCGGGGGACCTTCTGGAGTACGAGCGGCCGGAGGGAAAGGAAGAAAAATGTTTTGCATCGTGGAAAAAAGATTGCGGACAGAAGCGCCGTATGTTAAGCTGAACTCAGATACAGTTCTGACGCATAGAAGAAAGGGGGATTTCCATGAGTGGATATTTGTTGTGGCTGATCATTGTGGTCGCTGTTGTGATTCTGGTTCCGCTTGCTGCTGCCGTGATTCGGAGTATCGATTATAAGCGGCAGATTTCCGGAAAGAGACAGATGCGCACGCTGAAGGAAGGCGAGCAGGCGAAGGCGGAAGGCGGCGCGCCGGATATGGATATGGAAATCCTGGCGGCGGAAGCGAAAATGAAGAGCGCGCAGAATGTCATGGGGCCGGGAGGACTTGGAGGCTGACAGACAGAGGCGCTGAAGGAAGCAGAGATGTTTTTCGCATTTTGAGGCGGTTTCAGTTTTGGGTGCAAACGGATAAAGACATATTTATCATTAGTTACTTTGGGCAGAGCCGATCATGGGAGGTTCTGCCTTTTATTGATAATTCACATTCCAGAACGGAGGTGTGATAATGGATAAGAAAAATAGCAGTTTGACGCCGGATAATCCTTCTACCAGATTAATCGGTATGGACGCATTATGCCGCAATTCCATCGAGCTGATTCTGTATACCCGAAAAATTGCAGCGAGACAAATAAATTTGATACAATTGATGACCTATTACGCTCTTGGCCGCTGGATCGTGGAAGAACAGCAGGCTGGCGAACATCGTGCCGGTTATGGGAAAAAGGTCATTGAGACGCTTTCAAATCGTCTCAATGCAGAATTTGGCAAAGGCTTTTCGGCAGATACTCTTGAAAATGCACGAAAATTTTACCTGTGTTATCAGAACAGGATTTCCGAAGCAGTGTTTCGGAAATTCACGGAAGAAAAATCCGAAGCAGAGTTTCGGATTTCTGATGAACCTGCACCTTTCACGTTATCATGGTCGCATTACCTTCAACTTATGCGGATAAAGAACCCGGATGAGCGCAGATTTTACGAAATTGAAGCTACAAAATCAGCATGGAGTCTGCGTACTCTGCAACGGCAGTATAATTCCAGCCTGTATGAGCGGTTAGCGCTCAGCCGGAACAAAGATGAGGTCATGCGTCTTGCGCAGGAGGGCAATGTGGTTGAAAAGCCGGCGGATATCGTCAAACAGCCTACAGTCCTGGAATTTTTGGGACTTGAGGAGAGGGAAAAATATTCGGAAACCGAACTTGAGTCAGCAATTATAGATAAGTTACAAAAATTTTTGCTGGAACTGGGCAAAGGTTATCTGTTTGAAGCGCGTCAGAAGCGATTCACTTATGATGAAGAAAACTTTTATGTTGATCTTGTCTTTTATAATCGGTTGTTGCGGTGTTATGTGCTGATTGATTTAAAGATCGATAAGCTGACTCATCAGGACCTGGGACAGATGCAGATGTATGTCAATTATTATGACAGATATCAAAAGCTTCCAGAAGAAAATCCGACCATTGGGATTTTACTCTGTAAAGAGAAAAATGATGCCGTTGTTCAGATGACACTGCCGGAAAACAGCAACATTTTTGCGTCAGAATACAGTGTTTATCTGCCCGACAAGAAGTTGCTGCAAAAAAAACTGCAGGAATGGATCGAGGAAGAGACAGGAAACGAAGGCAAATAAAGATGCATTCCCTTGTCCGTCTGCCTTTTACGCGATAAGCCCGGCGGGCGGCCGCATAGATGGGCAAGCTTGCCTGCACAAATATGCGGACATCCTCCGGGCAACGGGCAGCCATGCTGTGAGCTGTCGAGGAAGACGGCCGATAGCTTTTCATGAACGGCCATTTGCCGTTATGCCATCCGGCAGCCAACAGGCGTATAGCCCGCCTCGGTCACAGCGTCCATGAGCACCTGGTCGGGAACATCCCCGGACAGGGTTACGGTCGCCTCCTTGTTTTCCAGGCTCACATCCACGGCGGATACGCCGTCAACGGCCGCGAGAGCCTTCTGTACATGCGCCTGGCAGTGCGCGCACATCATGCCGTCTACTGAGATCACTTTTGTCATTTCCTTTTCTCCTTTCAGGTCGGGCTGCACGGAGCAGCCGTTTTGTGTATTGATATGGGAAGCCGGGGTGTCCGGCTGTTCCGGCGTATTGGGTAATTCCTGCGCGGCATCCTGTGCGGCGGGGTCAGCGTCCGCCTTGAAAAAACGCAGCCGCAGGGCGTTTGTCACCACGCAGACGGAGCTTAAACTCATGGCGGCGGAGCCGATCATGGGGCTTAAACGGAGGCCGAAGGCCGGGAAAAGCGCGCCGGCGGCCACCGGAATGCCCAGGATGTTATAGAAGAAGGCCCAGAACAGGTTCATCCGGATGTTGCGTATGACGCTGCGGCTTAACCGGATGGCCGTGACCACGTCGTACAGGGAGTCTTTCATCAAGACCACGTCGGCGGAGTCGATGGCAATGTCCGTGCCTGCTCCGATGGCGATGCCGATATCGGCGCGGGTCAGGGCGGGCGCGTCGTTGATGCCGTCGCCCACCATGGCGACCTTATGTCCTTTTTCCTGAAGGGCGCGGATCTTTTCCTCCTTCTGCGTGGGAAGCACGTCGGAGATGGCTTCCTCAATACCCAGCTGCTTCTGGATGGCGGAGGCTGTCAGCCGGTTGTCGCCGGTGAGCATGACCACATGGACGCCCATTTCCCGGAAGGCTTTGATGGCGGCCGCGCTGGAGGGGCGGACGGTGTCCGCCACCGCGATGATGCCGGCGATCCGGGAGCCTGCGGAACCGGACGCGTCATCCGTGTTTTCCGTACAGGAGAAAAGAAGGGGCGTTTTGCCCTGGCCGGCGAGGCGGTCCATTTCCGCCTGGATCCTGGCATATTCCGGCATTTGGGAAATTGCAAGAACCTCTTCCATATATGCAGGATTTCCTGCATGCCAGATACGGCCGTTCACCTCGGCGCGGATGCCGCGACCGGAGACGGCGGTAAAATCCTTCGCGGCCGGAATCCGCAGACCTTCCGCTCTGGCTTTTTCTACCACGGCCTGCGCCAGCGGATGCTCGCTTCCGGCTTCCGCCGCGGCGGCCAGGGCGAGAAACTGCTTTTCGGCAAAGCGGTCGTCCAGCACGATCACATCCGTCACGGAAGGATGGCCGGAGGTGATGGTTCCCGTTTTATCCAGCACGATGGTGTCGATGGAGTGCAGGTTTTCCAGGCTTTCGGCGGATTTGATGAGGATGCCGTATTCCGCCGCTTTTCCGGTTCCCACCATGATGGCTACGGGCGTGGCAAGGCCAAGCGCGCAGGGACAGGAGATGACGAGGACGGAAATGGCACAGGAAAGGGCGAATTCAAAGCCCGCTCCGGCGATGAGCCAGACGATGGCGGTCAGGATGGCGATGGCGATGACCGTGGGAACGAACACGCCGCTGACCTTATCCGCAAGTCTTGCGATGGGCGCTTTGGTGTTGCCCGCCTCGTCCACCAGCCGGATGATCTGCGCCAGGGTGGTGTCGTCGCCTACGCGGGAGGCGCGGAAGCGGAAGGAGCCGTTTTTATTGATGGTGGCGGAGATGACCGTATCCCCTTCGCCCTTTTCCACGGGAATGCTTTCCCCGGTGATAGCGGACTGATCCAGAAAACCGTTTCCTTCCGTGATCACGCCATCCACAGGAATGCTCATGCCGGGGCGGATGACCACGATATCCCCGGCCATCACCTGCTCGGCGGGGATGGTGACCTCCTCGCCGGCCTTTACGACCACGGCGGTCTTGGGAGCCAGATCCACCAGCTTGCCAAGCGCGTCGGAGGTTTTGGATTTGGAGCGGGCCTCCAGATATTTTCCCACCGTTACTAACGTCAGGATCATGGCGGCGGATTCAAAATAGAGCTGATGGGCGTAGTGATGCACCAGCTCCCTATCATTGTGGCCGAAGCCCCAGCTCATCCGGTATATGGCGAAAATCCCGTAGAGGAAGGCGGCGGAAGAGCCGACGGCCACCAGGGAGTCCATGTTCGGGGCGCGGTTGATGAGCGCTTTGAAACCGACCTGGAAAAAGCGCCGGTTGATGAAAAGCACCGGGATGGTCAGAAACAGCTGGGTGAGCGCCGAGATCAGCGCGTTTTCCTCTCCCACAAAAATGCCGGGAACGGGAAGTCCCATCATATGGCCCATGGCGATGTACATGAGGGGAACCAGAATGAGGATGGAGGAAATCAGTCTGGTTTTCATCGCCTTCTGGTTCTGCAGGGTGCGATCCTGCCGGTCCTGCCATTCTTTGCCGAAGCCGCTTTTTCCCTTCGCATCCTTCTGCGCATGATCCTGCTCCACAGGAGAAGCGCCGTAGCCGATCCTGCTGACGGCCTGGCAGATATCGCCTTCGGTGACTGCATTTTCATCGTAGGTGACGGTCATGTTGTTGGAAAGGAGGCTCACATTGACCTCCGACACGCCGGACAGCTTACTGACGCAGCGCGTGACGTTTGCCTGACATGCCGCGCAGGTCATGCCGGTGACGTTATATTTTTCTGTTTTCATAGCGATCCTGCTTTCTGCCGCCGGAGGGCGGCTGATTATTTCAATTTGCGCATCAGCTCAAAGGCTTCCTCCACGATCTGCGTATTCCCGTTCTGCACCTCTTCCACCACGCAGGTTTCCATATGCTCCTTCAGGATGATATAGCCGAAGGACTGGAGCGCGCTCTCCACGGCGGCGACCTGGGTGAGGATGTCTCCGCAGTAGCGGTTGTCGTCCAGCATCCGGCCGATGCCGGCAAGCTGTCCGCTGATCCGGTTCAGCCGGTTCTTCAGATTCCGAAGTTCCGCTTCGCTGCGAGGCGTTTTCTTATGATGACAGGTCTGACAGGAGGTTTTCCCGCAGGAAAGGCCGCTGTCGGACAGCGATCCGGGAACGGGCGGCGTGCAGCCGCAGGAGGAAGCGTTTGTATTCTGCGCCATGGTCATACCTCTTTTTTGAAAAAAGTTGTCGCGAATGGTTTTGATATACCCTTACGGGGTATTTTGTGATGCTATCATATACCATGGAGGGGTATTTGTCAATGCTTTGAAAGATTTATCGTTTATTTAATTGAAAATAAATATAATATATGTATAATATAATTATGAAAGAGATAAACTTTGAATGGGATGAAAATAAGAACAAAATTAACATATAGAAGCATGGTATATCTTTTGAAGAAGCAAGGACAGTATTTTATGACACCGAGGCAATTGTGATTGATGATCCTGACCACTCAGAAAAAGAGGAACGCTTTATTATTCTCGGGATCAGTCGAAAAGCGAACCTGCTTGTCGTTTGTCACTGCTGCCGGGCTTCAGAGACGATCATCCGGATTATATCGGCACGGAAGGCTGCGCGGACAGAAACAAAACAATATTATGAATTTTAGCTGCCGGTATTCGACTGAAAGAATGCACTGCTGACAGCGGAAAGGCGGAGAAGAATTATGAAAGAAGAATATGATTTTTCAAATGGACGGAGAAATCCTTATGTAAAGAAGCTGAAAAAGCAGATAACGATCAATCTGGATGTGGATACGATTGATTATTTTAAAAGGCAGGCGGAGGCAACAGGTGTGCCTTATCAGACACTGATCAATCTGTATCTTTCTGATTGTGCCGCACGGAAAAAGGAGCTGCAGCTTTCATGGAACTGAAAAGCCTTTACAGAAAAAGAAAATCCGGTTATACTGGCTGACAGAGAAGAAAAATCCGATGAACTGTTTTTGACAAAGAAAGGGGACTTCACTGTATGACTACTGATGTTTATTCTGCATAGCGCAGGGGCTATTGCAGAGAAAAAAGAACACAATAGCCTTTGCTCATCCTAAAACAAAAAAATTTAGGAGGGCTTTATGGGCTACAGAAAAGCGGAAACGATCCTGCCGCCCGAGGTGGTGGCGCTGATCCAGCAGTATGTGGATGGAGAATATATCTATATCCCCCGCAGGGAAGGAAAACGGAAAAGCTGGGGAGAGACGACCGGATGCCGGAAGGAAACCGGAGAGCGCAACAGACGGATCTGGCAGGATTACCGGTCTGGAGCCAGAACGGACGAGCTGGCGGCGAAATATTTCCTCTCGGTGAAAAGCATCCAGAGGATCGTGACAGAAGAAAAGAGAAAAGCGATGAAAGAAACCGATACGGCCTGAGGGGCTGTGTCGGTTTTTCTTTGTGCGCATCGCGAAATCGGACAGGGGAAGGAAGTTCCCCTGTCTGATCCCCAATCGCCTTAAACGCCGCCCATCCGGAACACGCCTCAAATATTTTTCTGCCCGGATCTTGAGGCGGCAAAGAAAACGCTTTTCTGCTATACTGAGGCCATCAGGGCGGACTGCCGCCGCGAGGGACCGAAGGAGGAAAGAAAATGCTGGAAAAAATGGATCAGTTTTTTGAAAAGAGGCTGGAAGGCTATGAGGAGCATATGCTGTCGGGGATTGAGGGAGCGGGAGAATTTTATCCCTTTACGGCCGGGCTGCTTCCTGCTTCCGGCGGATGCGAGGTCCTGGATCTGGGCTGCGGGACCGGGCTGGAGCTGAAGGAGTATTTTCTTCGCAGTCCAAAGGCGCGCGTGACGGGGATCGATCTTTCGGAGGCGATGCTTGGGGCCCTGGCGGATCAGTTCCCGGATCAGTGCACGGACGGAAGGCTGCGTCTGATCTGCGGCTCCTATTTTGACGTTCCGTTTGGAACAGAACGGTACGACGCCGCGGTATCCGTGGAATCCCTGCATCATTTTACGCCGGAGCAGAAGCTTCCGCTGTACCGGAAGCTGCGGCAGTCTTTGAAGGAAAGCGGATTTTTCATCCTGACCGACTACTTTGCGGAGTCAGAGGAGCTGGAGGCGGAATATTTCCGGGAGCTGGAACGGCTGAAGCGGGAGCAGAACATTACGGACGACGGCTTTTACCATTACGATACCCCGCTGACGGTGGAGCATGAGACGGAGGTTTTGAGGGAGGCGGGATTTTCAGACGTCAGGATCCTGAAAAACTGGGCCGCCACGTATACGGTCCGGGCGGTCAGGTGAGGAGGATCTATGTTATATCGAATTAACCACGGAATTGTAAAGTTCAATGCAGAGACAATATTGGAGGATATCAATATTGAAATAAAGGACGGAGAAAAAATTGCGATCGTGGGGAATAACGGATGCGGGAAATCGACTTTGCTGAATCTGATCGCAAATGAGATAGAACTGAGCAGGCGTGACAGCGATGAGGAAATTTACATTGAGCAATATGGAAAAATAAAAATCGGATATTTGAAGCAGATAACTGGCGATATCGCTGAACATACCCTGGAGAAAGAAGTCCGTTCCGCCTATCAGCCCATGATCGAGATGGAGCGTAAAATGGAGGAACTGGTCAGCCGTATGAACGGAGATTATTCGGAAGAGGCGATCATGCAGTATACCGTACTCCAGGAGGAATTTTTTCGGAGAGGCGGCTATGATTACGCAAAAGATCTGGAAATTATTTTATCGAAACTTGGGTTCAACAAGGCGGATTACTCCAAAAAAATTTCTGAATTCTCAGGCGGGGAACGTACCAGAATCGCGCTTGCAAAGGTGATACTGGAAAAGCCTGACATCCTCTTACTGGATGAACCGACCAATCATCTGGATCATGAGATGATTGAGTGGCTGGAAAATTATCTGAATCATTATGAAAAAGCTGTCGTTATCGTATCTCATGATCGAATGTTTCTGGACAGAGTGGTCACTAAAATCTATGAGATAGAATACAAAACAGCGACAGCATATGCAGGGAATTACTCGTCTTTTGTTCAGCAAAAAAAGAAAAATTATGATCTTCAGATGAAAAAATATCTGGATCAGCAGAAGCAGATAGAAAGGCTGAAAGAGACGGCAGAACGGTTTAAACATATTCCTTCCAAATCTGCCATGGCAAGATCGAAACTGAAATATATTGAACGTGCGGAAAAGATCGAAAGGCCGCGAAAAGCTGATATGCGTACTTTTTATGCCGCTTTGGAACCGCGAAAAAGCAGCGCGCAGGAGGTTTTTTGCGCGGAGCATTTAAAGACAGGCTATCCGCCGCATTTTTTTGAGGTTTCTTTTTCGCTCGAAAGAGGACAGAAGCTCGCAGTCATGGGAAAGAACGGAACAGGGAAATCGACGCTGCTGAAAACAATGAACGGCAGTCTTGAACCTGTCAGCGGTATTTTCAGGTGGGGGGATCATGTAGAGATTGGCTATTTTGATCAGCATACAGCTGAGTATACATCTGAACAGACCGTTCTGTCTGATTTTTGGAGCGCATTTCCCAGTCTCCCACAGAATGAGGTAAGAAGCTTTCTGGGAGCGTTTCTGTTCCGTGGGGATGACGTATATAAGAAAGTGAGCAGTTTATCCGGAGGAGAACGATCGCGTTTAAGCTTTGCAAAAATTTTTATGAAAAGGCCGAACGTTTTGTTGTTGGATGAACCAACAAATCATATGGATTTGCTGGGAAAAGAAACGCTGGAAGACATTTTTGAACAATACAAAGGCACCCTTGTTTTTGTCACGCATGACAGATATTTTGTCAACAAAATAGCGGATTCCATTTTGTTTTTCAGCGAAAGAGGCGTGAAATATTTGAAAGGAGACAAAGCGGCTGACAGCCACCCGGCGATCTACAGTCGCTTGGAAGAGTATGAAAAAAGTATACATACTTGACGCGGTAAAAATTATATTTCAGGCCGATCCGGCAGCGGCGGGGCTGTTTTTTATCCTGCGGCTTCTGCAGGCGCTGACGCCGATCCTGCAGACGCTCGCCGTGGCGGCTTTTGTGGACCGGGTGAGCGAGGCCGCGGGCATTCTGGGAACAGACACGGCTGCCGGAAGAATGCGGACAGGGGGAATGCGCGCTGCGGGATCAGATTTCCCGGGTCAGCCGGAATGCGGAAGGGCGGGTGCGCGAGGCATACGAAAGCCTGCTGCAGCTGCTGGAACTGATCGTGAAGACCATGGGGATCCTGGCGATCCTGTTCACACAGGTCTGGTGGCTTTCCTTTCTCCTCCTTGCCGTTTCCATCCCCTGCTTCCGGCTGTCCGTGAAAAGCGGAAAGGCGGATTATGACGCGCAGGCGGATATGACAAAGATCAGCCGGCAGAATGAAGCTTACCATGAGATGCTGACGGGAAGGGCATATGCGGACGAACGGACGCTGTTCGGCTATCACAGAGCGTACCGGGAGCGGTATCTGGAGGAGTACGAGAAAGCGCGCAGATATGCCACCGGCATCCGTCTGAAATGGTTTGTGAAAATGAAGGCAGGAAGCATGGCCGTGATCCTGATATCAGCGGTCTCTCTGGCAGCCATGCTCCCGCTGACCTTAAACGGAGCGCTGAGCGCCGGCATGTTCATGGCGCTGATGAACGCGATCTTCGGGATCGTGCAGAATATGTCCTGGGATCTGACCTATGGCATGGACCGGGCCGCCTGGTATCAGAACTGGTTCCGGGAGCTTTCGGAGGTATCTGCGCTGCCGGAGGATCCGGGCCTGTCCGCCGCCGGGGAGGAAACGACGGCAGAAAGGGAGCCCGCTTCCTTCCAGACGCTGGAGTTTCAGAACGTGTCCTTCCGCTACCCGGGGACGGACCGGGATATCCTGAAAAACTGTTCTTTCCGGATTCAGGCCGGGAAAAAATATGCTTTTGTCGGGGCAAACGGCGCGGGAAAAACCACGATCGTCAAGCTGCTCAACGGCCTGTATCAGGATTATGAAGGACAGATCCTGGTTAACGGGAGGGACATCCGGCAGATGGGCCGGGATTTTCTTTCCAACGTATTTCAGGATTTTGCCCGCTATCCGGTAAGCCTCAGAGAAAATATAACAATCGGAAGAAAAGGGCCCGTTTCGGAAGAGGAGCTTTGGCAGGCGGTGGAAGCGGCTGGGCTTGCAGGGACGGCAAAGCAGCTGAAGGACGGCCTGGATACGGTCCTGGGAAAGGCGGAGGAGGGCAGCCTGGATCTGTCCGGCGGCCAGTGGCAGAGGATCGCGCTGGCAAGATGCATTCTATCTCCGGCGGAGGTCCGGATCCTGGATGAGCCGACTTCCTCCCTGGATCCCATCCGGGAAAGCGAGATCTATACAGGTTTCCGGCAGATGAGCCGGGGAAAAACGGTACTTCTGATCAGTCACAGGCTCGCGTCCGTGAAGCTGTCGGATCATATTTTCGTCATTGCGGGCGGGAGAGTGGCGGAAGAAGGCAGCCATGCGCAGCTGATGAGAAAAGACGGCCTGTACCGGAAAATGTATGAGGAGCAGGCAAAGTGGTATGAGGAAGGAAAAAACAGCGTCTGGAAATGGAAAGGAGGCGAAGAAGCCTGTGAACCGTAAATTTTTTACTGCCTTCCGGAAGGCGTATCCGCTGGTATATCGGCCGGTATGGAAGGAAAATCTGCTTTTGTCCTTTGTGGATATTTTTCACGGGCTGTCCTTTGCCGCCGTGGTCATCCTGACGCAGCGCTTTTTTGACAGCGTGGCCGGAGGCGTTCAGGGAACTGTGCCGGGAAGGGAAGCGGCAGCCGCAGCCGCGGGAAGCGGATGGACGGTGGGAGCAGGATTTTCCGATCGATCCGCAGACGATCCTTTCCCGGGATTTTGACGGGATCGACCTCTCCGGCGGCCAGTGGCAGAGGATCGCCATCGCGAGAGGGATCTACCGGAACGCGAAGCTCCTTCTCATGGACGAGCCTACAGCGGCCATCGACCCGCAGCAGGAGAGCAGTCTGTATCAGACCTTCCTGCGCGCGGCAAGGGGCAGGACCTGTATCCTCATCACCCACCGCCTGGGGCTTGCCAGGATTGCGGATCGGATCGTCGTCCTGAAGGACGGCCGGGTGGCGGAAACCGGAAGCCACAGGGAGCTTCTGGAGAAAATTCTGACATTCATTTCGGAAACTCTATGCTGATTTTCAATCCCAAAAGACGTAACTTATAAGAAAACAGGCAGGAGTGAAGAAAGAGAATGCCGCTCCTGCCGCCGGCGCACAGCCGGATCCGAGTGTGCTTTCTGACGGCATGGGCGCTCCGCTGTGCGGGAAAGGAGCCTGCCATGAATGAAACCGTGCATACAAACAGAACGTATAAGGATTCCGTGTTCCGGATGCTCTACAGCAGGAAGGAGGAGCTGCTCTCCCTGTATAACGCTCTGAACGGGACGGACTATCAGGATCCGGATCAGCTTACGGTCGCCACGCTGGAGAACGCCATTTACATGAATATGAAAAATGACGTATCCTTTCTTCTTGACGCGGAGATGATGCTTTATGAGCACCAGTCCACCTGGAATCCGAACATGCCGCTGAGGGATCTGATCTATATTTCCCGGCTTCTGGAAAAGTATGTGAATAAAGAGTCGCTGTACGCCTCCACCCTGGTAAAAATACCGGCGCCCCGTTTCGTGACCTTCTATAACGGGAGCGCGAGCGCGCCGGAGAATATTACTCTGAAGCTTTTAGACGCATTTGAGGAAAGAAAAGGGAAGGAAGGCGCGGAGCCGGAGCTTGAGCTAAAGGTACGCTTTCTGAACATCAACGAGGGACAAAATCAGGAGCTTATGGAAAGATGCCGGTCGCTGCGGGAGTACAGCGAATTTGTGTCCCGGATCAGGAAATATGCGGCCGAAGGGACAGGGATTGAGGAGGCCGTAGACAGGACGGTAACGGAATGTATCGCGGAAGGGATCCTTGCGGATTTCCTGCGGAGCCAGAGAGCGGAGGTGGTAGCGATGTCGATCTTTGAGTACAACGAAGAGGAGGAACTGAAGAAACTTGGCCGGGCGGAATACAGGAAAGGAAAGATGGACGGAAGGGTGGAAGGAAAAGCAGAAGGAAAAGCAGAAGGAAAAGCGGAGTCCGTACTGCTGGCGCTGGAAATGAAGGGATCCGTGCCCGAGTGGCTGAGAGATCGTATTCTTGCAGAAACGGATGTTCGCCTGCTGGAAGACTGGATGAGAACGGCAATCGGAGCAGATACCATTGACGCTTTTAGGGAGAAGACAGAGCTGAAGGAAAGCTGAAAGGCCAGGATACGGGGGAAATGGAAGAAGGAGAGAGAAACACGCATGAAAACAGAAGCGGTAAAGTTTGACCATCTGCCCGGAGAGGCAAGAGAAATCAGAGAGGAGGTATTTATCCGGGAACAGGGCTTTCAGGAAGAATTTGACGAAATCGACGGATATGCCGTTCATCTGGTTCTGTTCTGCGACGGAGCGGCCGCGGCGGTCTGCCGCTTTTATCCCGGAAAAGAGGAGGGGGACTATCTGCTGGGACGGCTTGCCGTCCGGAAGGAATTCCGGGGAAAAAATCTGGGAGCGCTGCTGGTGGCAAAAGCGGAGCGGGAGATCCGAAAAGAGGGAGGGCAGACCGTGCGGCTTCATGCCCAGAGGCGGGTGCAGCCTTTTTATGAAAAGCAGGGCTATACGGCGTATGGCGAAACAGATTTTGACGAGGACTGTCCTCATGTGTGGATGAAAAAAAGGCTGGAAGGGGAAAACAAAATGACGGATACGAACAGAAAAGCGCAGACGCGTCAGCGGCTGTGGTATGACAGGCCGGCGGTTTACTGGGAGGAGGCTCTGCCGCTGGGAAATGGAAGGCTGGGGGCGATGCTGTACTCCGGCGTCGGGGAGGATACGATCCTTCTGAATGAGGATACGCTCTGGTCTGGATACCCGAAGGATGCGGGAATCGGAAATGTGGTTTCCCATTACAGAAGGGCCAGAGATCTGGCGCTGGAGGGAAAATACCAGGAAGCGCAGGAGGAGATTGAAAGCCGCCTTCTGGGAGAATTTACGGATGCCTATCTTCCGGCGGGCCGCCTCCGTCTCCTGTTTCCGGACCTTCAGAACAGGCCGGCGGATTATGTGAGGAGCCTGGATCTGAAAACGGCAGAGCTGGCCTCTTCCTTCACCATGCCGGACTGCGGCCTGTGGGTGAAGAAGGAAGCCTTCCTTTCCGCGCCCCATCAGGCGCTTTTCCTGAAAATCAGCGCAGAGCAGACGAATGGAGCGCCCCGCGGGGGCAGGGAGTCTCGGAGCGATGAAATGCCCGGAAATGCCAGGACCGGCCTTTCCTTCCGCATTCTGCTGGACAGCCAGCTGAAATCCGCCTGCAGCGCACAGGGCAGCCGGCTCATCCTGTCCGGCATCGCGCCCTCCTATGACGCGCCCAGCTATCTGGAAGAAGAGGAGCCGGTGATCTACGAAGAGGAACCCGCCAGAAAGGGAATGCGCTTCTGCATCATGCTGTCCGTGGAGGCAAAGGGCGGAAGCATCCGGGCGGAAGGGAACGCCCTGGCGGTGGAGAACGTGGAGGAGGCGGAGATCCGGCTCTGCATCCGGACCAGCTTTCACGGTTTTGACAGACAGCCCTTCGTGGACGGAAAGGACGAGACCGGGGAGTGCCTGCGGGATCTGGAAGGGGCGGAAGCGGTTTCTTTTACGGAGGCAGAACGTGTGCACAGGGAGGACTATGCAGCCCTGTTTGACCGGGTGGACCTGAGGCTGGAAGAACCGGAAGAGAAAGGGGCGGAAGAGACAGAAGAGACAGGCGGGGAAGAGGCAAAGGATCCTGGAAATCCCCATCTGCCGGAGCTTCCCACCGATGAGCGCCTGCGCCGTTTTTATCCGGAGGGGCAGAAGGACATCGGACTGTGTGAACTGCTCTTTCATTATGGAAGGTATCTGCTGATCGCCTCCTCCCGCCCCGGGAGCCAGCCGGCCAACCTTCAGGGCATCTGGAACGCGCAGCTGCGCGCGCCGTGGAGTTCGAACTTTACCGTAAATATCAATACCGAAATGAATTACTGGCCGGCGGAAAGCTGCGGCCTGCCGGAGCTTCATGAGCCTCTGTTCGATCTGATCCGGGAGGTCTCCGTGACGGGAGAGCGGACGGCGAGGGAGATCTACGGGGCGAAGGGATTTGTTTCCCATCACAACGTGGATCTCTGGCGGCTTTCCACCCCTGTGGGACGAAAGGGAAAAGGGACAGCAGGCTATGCCTTTTGGCCCATGTCCTCCGGCTGGCTGTGCAGACATCTGTATGAACACTATGAATACGGGCTGGATGAGACTTTTCTGCGGGAGATCGCCTGGCCCGTGATCCGAAAGGCGGCGGAGTTCTATAACGATGTGCTCACGGAAAACCGGGAGGGCTGGCTGGTCTTCGCTCCTTCCACCTCTCCGGAAAATACCTATATCAAAGACGGAGCGCGCGGGGTGATCGCAGAATCCACGGCGATGACCATGTCCATCATCCGCGAGGTGTTTGAGGAGTGCATCCAAAGCGCCCGGATCCTGGGAGAAGAGGACGCGTTCACAAAGGAGCTGGAGGAAAAGCTTCCCCGCTTAAAGCCCCTGCAGATCGGCGCCGACGGAAGAGTGCTGGAATGGAACGAGGAGCTTGCGGAGGCGGAGCCGGGACACCGCCACATTTCCCATGTTTATGCCCTGTATCCCGGAAATATGGCGGACTGCGACCGCACGCCGCAGCTGGCGGAAGCGTTTCGAAAGACGATGGAAAAGCGGGGAGACGAGGGGACCGGATGGAGCCTTGGCTGGAAGGTGAACGTCTGGGCCAGACTGCGGGACGGGGATCATGCCTTCCGGGTGCTGGCGCAGCAGCTGCGTTTCGTGCCAGCGTGCACCGTTCCTGTGGGAGAACAGCCTGCGGAAACGGAAAACAGCGATAACTTTAATTACCGCAACGGCGGGGGCACTTATCCCAACCTGTTCGACGCCCATCCGCCTTTCCAGATCGACGGAAATTTCGGAACCACAGCCGGAATCGCGGAAATGTTCCTTCAGAGCACGCCGGAGGAAATCCGGCTCCTGCCCGCGCTTCCTTCCCGCTTCGCGTCCGGTTCTGTCAGGGGGCTTCGCGCGAAGGGATGCGTGACGGTCAGCATGGAATGGGAAAGCGGCAGGCTGAAGGCAGCAGTGCTTTCTGCTGACCGTACCCAGGAGAGAACCATCATCTGTCAGGGAAGCCGGGAGCGGGTGAGGCTTGAAGCCGGGAAGGCGTTTGTGTATGAGCCGCGGAAGGAAGAGTGAGTGAGAGCATTCCGCTCTTCGGTGCACCCGCCGGGCACAGCGAAAAACAAAAAAGGACCGCCGGCATGCCGATGGTCCTTTCTGACTATCTGAAAATATGAATCACCCCTCTGTCGTTCAGATTTTTCAGAAGGGACAGGGTGATCGGGAAACCGAACAGCCCGATCACCCCCAGGAGCTGCAGCCCGGCCAGCATGCTCGCCAGCGTGACCACGGGATGAAGCCCCACCTGATGGCCCACGATCTTGGGCTCAATGATATTGCGGATCACGGTGATGATCAGGTACAGGACCAGCAGCCCGATGCCGCGGAAAAGATCGCCGGTGATCAGGGAGAGGATCGCCCAGGGGATCATGATTCCGCCGGTGCCGAGGACCGGAAGGATATCAAAAACGGCGATGCAGAACGCGATCAGAAGAGCGTTGGGAACGCGCAGCAGCGTCAGGCCGATGGAGATCTCCGTAAAGGTGATGGACAGGATCAGCGCATAGGAGAGTATGCATCTGATCAGGGTGCCGCAGACATATTCCCGGATCTCGGAAATCACTCTGCGTCCTCCTTCCGGAAACTGCCGCAGGAGGAATTCCGTGATCTTCGGATAATCGATTGTCATGAAAAAAGTCACGATGACGGTGATGACCAGATTCAGAAAGGTGCCTGGCACCGAAGCGGCCAGAGAGGAAACGGCGCTGATGGCGCTGATGGAAATATTGGAGACCAGGCTCCCAAGCGAACTGAGCACATCCTGGGAGATATCTTCAAGGACTGCGACCGCAGAAGGATCCAGGGCGGACAGCGTTACCTCAAGGCTGGCAAACAGCTCCTGCAGCATGGGCAGCAGCGTGTTCGCGTAAAAGGTGGGCAGGGCGCCGATGATCTGCTTTGCGGAAGAAAACAGCCGGAAACCCAGCAGGGTGATCAGCGCGCCTGCCGCAAGGAAAAAGAGCGTCGTTATGATCAGAGCGGGAAATACTCTCGGAACGCGAAGCTTCCGCTCGATCCAGCGGATCGGCCAGTTCAGGAGAAAGGCCGCGATAAAAGCGAATACGAAGGGGGCAAAAAAAGGAAGCGCATATTTGATGCAGATATAAACAAGGGCAAGGATGATGATCCAGAATGCAAAACGGATCAGAAAATTTTTCTGTTTCTCAAGATTCATCGATTCAGCAGCCGCGGCGGATGCCGTCCGTTTCCTGCAGAACTCTGCCGCGGGATCCTCCTTTCCTGACAGGAAAAGTATTGTGATGCATGGCGTAAAAAAGTGTACGCATGTCTTATGAAAAGTGTAAAGGCTTTCCGACAGGCAGTCAATAAGCACAGAGTAATTTTTATGTAAATTTAAGAAAACGGGTTACTGGCCGGAACAGGAATGCCGGAACAGGAAGCGCGCCCGAAAACGGCGCTGCCCGGACGGAAATTGACAGAAAAGGCAGCAGAGAGTATCATACTGACATACGAAAGAGGGGAAGACTGGCAAATGCGTTTGATAACCCTTTTGCCAATCCGGATTTGCACCGAAGTGCCGCGGATTCTGTGATCACGATGCCGAACCGGAGGTTCGGCGCGCGTGCCTCAGCATAAAACGCTTCGGCGAAGGAGGAAAAATGAAGATCGAGATCCTTACGGAAAATACGGTAAACCGCAGAGGCTTCCTCGCGGAACACGGCCTGTCGGTGCTGATCGGGGCCGCGGGAAGGCGGATCCTGTTTGACACGGGGCAGAGCGGCGTATATCTGCATAACGCCGGACAGATGAAGGCGGATCTGAACGGCCTGGACGGCATCGTTTTAAGCCATGGCCACTACGATCATACAGGAGGGCTTCCGGAATTTCCGCCGGAGCAGCTTCCTCCTGTTTATGTGCGGGAAAGGGCATTTGAGGAGAAAATGACCGGAAACCTGGATAAGGGAACTCTGCGGGAGATCGGAATTCCCTGGCGCGGCGGAAGAGGATCGGAAAAAGGGGCGGCTTCCGGAGCGGGCTTCGGGACTGCGCCCGGGCTTCTGTCTCTGCTTCGGGAAAAAGGACTTCTGCGTTTTACCGGCGAGCGGGAGGAGATCTTTCCGGATATCTGGACGGTCGGCGGGATCCGCGCCGCAGTGCCGCAGGAGCCGCTTCCGAACGCTTTTTTTATCAGGAAGGACGGCAGGCTTGTGCCGGACTGCATGGAGGATGAGCAGCTCCTCGTGATCCGGACGGAAAACGGGCTTGCGGTGTCCGCGGGCTGCGCGCAACTGGGGACCCTTAACTGCCCGGAACGCGTCAGGCAAGCCTACACCGGACAGCGGCTGTGGCTGCTTCTTGCCGGCATGCACCTGCGCGGCTGCACCGAAGAAAGGCTGGACGCCACCGTGGAAGGCCTGCGGCGCTGCGGCTTTCAGTGGATCCTTCCCCTGCACTGCACCGGCATCGAAGCGATCGCCAGGATGCGGAAGGAATTTGGGGAAAAATGCCTGGCGGGAGAGGCGGGCCGTGTATACGAGCTGTAAAAATATAAAAAAACGGTTGACAGAGCGGCGGTTTTGCTATATTTTATTACTAACAGAAAACCACAAACCTGTGAGAAAGAGTAGTAGGCATCAGGGAATGTTTCAGAGAGCCGCAGATGGTGGAAGTGCGGTACAGGAGCTTTTGCCGAATGGACTTTTGAGGCCGGCCCGAATCAAGTAGGCGTCGGCGGGTGACCGGACCCGTTATCAGCCCGGCGTGCATAATGGTGCATGCATACGAGAGTATGGAAAAGTGGACGTTGCGTCAATTTGAGTGGTACCGCGATAATAACGAGAGTTTATTACCGTCTCAAATCCCAAACGGGATTTGAGACGTTTTTTATGCGATAAGCCCGGAGAGCAGCCGCGGGGATGGGCAGGCGTGCCTGCACAGACAGGCGGATATTCGACGGGCAACGGGCAGGGAGCAGCGGAGCTGCGAGCTGGCCCCGGCAAGCGGCCGCTCCCACTCCGCCTCATCCTGCAGGTTGCCACCCATTTTATGAAAAGGAGAAGAAAAAATGGCTGTGAACAAGGAAATCCCCTACAAAATCTATCTGGAAGAGAACGAGATGCCGAAGCAGTGGTACAACGTGAGGGCGGATATGAAGAACAAGCCCGCCCCGCTTCTGAATCCCGGCACTCTGCAGCCCATGACTTTTGAAGAGCTGCGCGGCGTATTCTGCGACGAGCTGGTCCGCCAGGAGCTGAACGATACGGACGCTTATATCGATATCCCGGAGGAGATCCGGAAGTTTTACAAGATGTACCGCCCCTCCCCGCTGGTGCGCGCCTATTGCCTGGAGGAAAAGCTGCAGACGCCGGCAAAGATCTATTATAAATTTGAAGGAAACAACACCAGCGGAAGCCATAAGCTCAATTCCGCCATCGCTCAGGCCTATTACGCGAAGCAGCAGGGCTTAAAGGGCGTGACCACGGAAACCGGAGCCGGTCAGTGGGGGACCGCCCTGTCCATGGCCTGCGCCTATTTCGGACTGGACTGCCAGGTATACATGGTGAAGGTTTCTTATGAACAGAAGCCCTTCCGCCGCGAGGTGATGCGCACCTACGGCGCGAAGGTGACCCCTTCTCCCTCCGAGACCACGGCGGTGGGAAGAAAGATCCTGGCCGAGCATCCCGGAACCGGCGGAAGCCTTGGCTGCGCCATTTCCGAGGCGGTGGAGGCGGCTACTGGACAGGAAGGCTACCGTTACGTGCTGGGAAGCGTGCTGTCCCAGGTGCTTCTGCATCAGACCGTGATCGGCCTTGAGACCAAGACCGCCATGGACAAATACGGCATCGTTCCCGACATGATCATCGGCTGCGCGGGCGGCGGCTCCAATCTGGGCGGCCTGATCTCCCCGTTTGTGGGCGAGATGCTCAGAGGCGAGAGAAACTATGAGATCATCGCGGTGGAGCCCGCCTCCTGCCCGAGCCTGACCCGCGGAAAATATGTCTATGATTTCTGCGACACCGGCCATGTATGCCCGCTTTCCAAAATGTACACCCTGGGCAGTGAGTTCATCCCTTCGCCCAACCATGCGGGCGGCCTGCGCTATCACGGCATGAGCTCCGTCCTTTCCCAGCTCTACCATGACGGCTACATGAGCGCCCGCAGCGTGGAGCAGACCGCGGTATTTGAGGCGGCCGAGCAGTTCGCCAGAGTGGAGGGCATCCTGCCCGCTCCGGAAAGCAGCCACGCCATCCGCGTCGCCATCGACGAGGCTCTGAAATGTAAGGAAACCGGCGAGGAGAAGACCATCCTCTTCGGCCTGACCGGAACCGGATACTTCGACATGGTGGCCTACGAGAAGTACAACAACGGCCAGATGACCGATTATGTTCCCACGGACGCAGACCTCCAGGCGGGCTTCGACAAAATCCCGAAGTTCCCGGGAAATGAGATCTGAAGCGGGATAGACGGATTCCGAAAAGGGAAAACAGCCGCGCCAGATGAAAAGACATATTGAACAGCCGGAACGGGCGGATAAATAGAAACGGACAGACAGCCTGAACTCTGATATAGAGTGTCAGACTGTCTGCTTTTGTTTTATAAAGAAAATACAAAAAAATTTTTTGTATTTTCTTTATAAAAATTGAATTTGAAGAAATACGGTAGTATAATGAAACAAGAGGGACACAAACAGCCCGTGCGGAGAAATGGGCGGCCTCGTTCTTTTATAATCAGGATATTGACCACAACAAGGAGATAGAAATGCTTTGCCAGTTTTCATTTCAAAATTTTAAGTCTTACAGAAAAGAAACAACTTTTGATATGCAGGCTTCCGCTATTCAGGAGTTTTCTGACAGTCTGATCATAAAAGAAAAGTGCAGCAGCCTTTTGCCTGTAAGCGTTATTTATGGGCCGAACGGCGGTGGAAAATCAAATCTGCTCCATGCATTGGCTTGCCTGATATCCACTGTGGTAAAGCCTGTTCATGATCTGGAAAAGAATCGAAAATCACTGATTTTACAGCAGAGAGTAGCTGCGGAGCCTTTTCTGTTCGATCATGTATCTGCAAAAGAGCCTTCTGAATTTCAGATTTTTTTTCGTACTGATGAATATGAATATCGTTATTATCTTGCTGTTTCAGAAGATGAAATAACGGCGGAAATACTGGACAGAAAAAAAATCGGCGGCAAAAAGCCCGCACATATTTTCTATCGGGAAGTGGAAGAAATCAGCTTGGGTCCTGTCCTGAAAAAAGAAAATGTAAATACCAGTGTGAATTCAAAAATGCCGTATTTGTCATTTTTGGCCATCAATTATAATATTCCGGTAATTGCGAAAGTGCAGGAATGGTTTGAATCCTGTATTATCCGCAGCTATGCAAATCCAACGGCGGAAATGCAGATTATGATTTCCAACGACAGGGAATTCAAAAGGCAGATTCTTCTTCTTCTGAACGATATGGGAATCGATGCGGATGATTACAGATTTGACGAGAGAGAAAAGCAATTGTATTTGAAACGCAGTATTGGTGGGGGAGAGTATGAGCTGCCCTTCGATCATGAATCAGACGGCACGAAAAAGCTGATTGCCGCTTTGCCGGTGCTGCTGCTTGCCTTGCGGGAGGGAAGGCTGGTTATTATTGATGAACTGGATGCAAAACTTCATCCCAAGCTTCTGCGTTATGTGATTTCCATGTTTAAGAGCCGAAAGCTGAATCGATATGGAGCACAGCTGCTGTTTACCTCCCACGATATGGCAACGATGAAAAATGCGGTATTTCGCAGAGATGAGATATGGTTTGCCGCGTTGGATAAAGATCACAGCAGCGAGCTATATTCCCTTTATGAAATCCGCCGGGAAGATAACGAAAGAGTGAACAGCACGGCCGCATTTGATAAGCAGTATCTGGAAGGCAGGTATGGGGCAGACCCGTATCTGCAGAATATCCTGAGCGAAAACGAGTGGGGCGGAGAGCCAAAATGCCCCATGGCTGTAACGGATGACCGGATATCAGAGTCGGATTCTGTATGAGGGGAGGAGGTATAAATGAGCTTGAAGCCTCCTAAAAAGAGTGATCTGAATAAATCATGGATGAAACCAAAACCAGATAGAAAAATGAAAATTCAGCCGGAATATCATTTGATCGTATCTGAAGGAACAGAAACAGAACCTGCATATTTCGGAACGATTCGTGATATCATCAACAGTCAGTATCGGGAAAAGGTACAGCTTCATATTTATGGAGAAGGCGATAATACGGTAAATCTGTTTTGGAAAGCAAAACAGAGGGCAAAGGAAAATGCGAATGGATATAGGCATGTCTGGGTGATTTACGATACGGATGATTTTCCGGATGACCAGATTGACAGAGTGGCTGAAAGGAATTGGAGCCGGCAGTTATGTGAAAAACAGAAAAGATATGTATTGGGTACTTAGGCCATTTATGGATTTTGCAATAGATAACGCAAAACGGCTGGACTCGATGCATTCTGGAAAAGCACCATCAAGATCAGCACCTGGAACAAAGGTATATGAACTTATAGAAAAATTGAGACCATATCTGTTGGAGATGGACGAATCAGGAAAGGAATCCGGCTGATGGAACTGAGAAAATATCATCCCCGGGACTGTGCGGAAATGGCCTGTCTTTTTTACGATACGGTCCATACGGTCAACGCGGCGGACTATACAAGGGAACAGCTTGACGCCTGGGCGGACGGGCAGGTGGATCTGGAAAAATGGAACGCCTCGTTTCTGGAGCACGATACCCTGGTGGCCGTGGAGGGGGAAAAGATTGTGGGCTTCGGGGACATGGACAGTACCGGCTATCTGGACCGGCTGTATGTCCATAAGGATCATCAGAAAAAAGGAATTGCCACAGCCATCTGTGACCGGCTGGTGCGGGCGCACCGAAAGCGCGCCGCCTTCCGGACAGAAACAGACGGGAATGCACAGCAGGAGGAAGGGGAGCGCGCGGAGCTGACCTTTACCACCCACGCTTCCATCACCGCCCGCCCTTTTTTTGAAAAGAGGGGATACGTGGTGAAGAAGGAGCAGCAGGTGGAACGCCATGGGTGCCTGCTCACCAACTTCGTGATGGAGCGTAAAGAAGCCCTGGAACTGCTTCCCCTGACCCCGGAAAGAAAGAACGGGCTGGAAGCCTGTGCGCAGATTCTGATGGAAAGGCGGAAAACAGACATGAAAGCAGTCGTATATGAAGGAAACGGAAAACTGACGCTGACAGAGCGCCCGGAGCCGAAGCTGAAGGAAGCGACGGACGCCATCATCCGGGTGACGCTGACCACCATCTGCTCCAGCGATATCCACATCAAACACGGCGCGGTGCCGAGAGCGGTTCCGGGAACCATCCTGGGACATGAATTTGTAGGCGTGGTGGAACAGACGGGCGAAGCGGTAAAAAAATTCCGCCCCGGAGACCGGGTGGCGGTGAATGTGGAAACCTTCTGCGGAGAATGCTTTTTCTGCAAAAGGGGGTATGTGAATAACTGCACCGATCCCCAGGGCGGATGGGCGATGGGCTGCCGGATCGACGGAGGGCAGGCGGAATATGTGCGCGTGCCCTTCGCGGACAACGGACTGACCGCCATTCCGGACGGAGTATCGGACGAGGCGGCGCTGTTTACCGGAGACCTGCTCTCCACCGGCTACTGGGGCGCATCCCTTGCGGAGATCCGGCCGGGGGATACGGCGGCGGTGATCGGCGCGGGGCCTACGGGCCTGTGCTGCATGATGTGCGCAAGGCTGTATCAGCCCGCGCGCATCATCGCCATTGACGTGGACGACAGCCGTCTTTTGCTGGCAAAGCGGCAGGGCCTGGCGGACGTAACGCTCAATCCCCTGCGGGACGATGTGGAGAAGGAGGTCCGCCGCCTGACGGAGGGCCGCGGGGCGGACGCCGTGCTGGAGGCCGCGGGCGGAAGGGATACCTTCCAGATGGCATGGCGGATCGCCAGACCCAACGCGGTGGCAGCCATCATCGCCATGTACGAGGAGCCGCAGACTTTACCCCTTCCGGACATGTACGGAAAGAATCTGATCTTTAAGACCGGCGGCGTGGACGCCTCGCACTGCGGAAGGATCATGGAGCTGATCGCCGAAGGGAAGCTGGACGCCAGCTGTCTCATCACCCACAGGACCACTCTGGAGCATATCATGGAGGCCTATGAGGTGTTTGAAAATAAGAGAGAGCATGTGGTTAAATATGCCGTGAAGGTGGGATAGGGGCGGCTGCCGTTGTTTTGTTCCTTTAGCAG
>CALWGL010000017.1 GCA_944380025.1 uncultured Lachnospiraceae bacterium | reverse complement strand
AGTTTCTTCATTTGCTTCCTGAACTTTTCCTCCGCTTTCGTGTGGGGTCTGGCTTTATATCCTTTGGCAAATGAGTCATAGTAAAATCCAAACCCAAGATACTTTATCCCTTTCGGTTTATCTACCTTGCTCTTTTCGGCATTCACTTTGAGTCCGAGTTTATTCTCTATAAATCTCGTCACACTCTTCATGACCCGTTCCGCTGCCTGTCTGCTCCCGACCATGATGATTAGGTCATCGGCATACCTGACAAAATCCAGTCCTCTTGCTTCCAGTTCCTTGTCCAACTCGTTCAGCATGATATTCGCTAATAATGGCGAGATGTTCCCTCCCTGTGGTGTGCCGACGATTGTATCTTCATACTCATCGTCTATCATCACTCCGCTGACCAGAAACTTTCTTACCACTGATATCACATCCCCGTCCTTTATGGTTCGTCCGATGATTGTCATCAGCTTATCATGGTCTACCGTATCAAAGAACTTCGCAAGGTCGATGTCTACTATCCAGCTGTGTCCGTCATTCATCATCTCCAATGCCTTTAGGACTGCCTGCTGTGCGCATCGGTTTGGTCTGAATCCATAACTATGGTCATGAAACTGCTCCTCAAAGATCGGAGTCAGTACCTGTGCTACCGCCTGTTGTACAAAACGGTCAACTACCGTCGGTACCCCCAGGTTCCTTACTCCTCCGTCTGGCTTCGGTATCTCCACTCTGCGTACCGGCTGCGGCTTATATTTTCTCCTCCGCAGCTGTTCCATGATGTTTTCGCCGTTTTCCGAAAGGTATGGACCGAGTTCTTCCACGGTCATTCCGTCTATCCCTGCCGCTCCTTTGTTCCTGACGACTTGCAGATATGCTGCTTTAAGATTGTCCTTACTCAATATCTGCTCCATAAGACTACTTGTGTCCATGCGTTGTTTCCTTTCTGCCCCTTTTGCCTTTGCCGCCTTTGAAGTTATCGACAGGCGTTGCTCCGGCTACGAAGTGGAACGTACTTCAACTGATTGATTGTTCAGCCCTTTGCTCCATTCCCATTACAGGAACTTCTCCGCTACTATGGCTTCTGCTGACTTCTCACTGTTCGTTGTTACTACGGCTGATGAAACCGCCAGTGAGACCTCCCCAGTTAAGGTGCGTGTTCTTTCCCTCCATGTACCTGCCGCATTTACTCGTACTTCCGGCAACCTTTTGGACTTCAGTGCCTTTTGCCACCTTATCCGTACTTCCGAGCCTTATATGCGGTTCCTGTCCGTCAGGTCAGAGGTTTGCTTACAGCTTCTTTCAGATTCCGTCTCACGGCGGACACCCTTGCTGTTCGGCTATGTGCTTCGTCGTTGCCTACGCGCACTTGGGACTTTCACCCATTAGAATACGCCCATGCTGGGCAAACAAAACGGGTGCAGCCGAAGCCGCACCCGTCAGGTTCAATATCTGTTTTCTTTCTCCGTTATTCCCCGCCGCAGCGGCGGCCCGGTCAGCCAGCCTTACAGCTGAGGACCTGCGGAAACCAGAGCCTTGCCGGCCTCGTTTCCTTCGTACTTGGAGAAGTTCTTGATGAATCTGGAAGCCAGATCCTTCGCCTTGGTCTCCCATTCGGACGCGTCAGCGTAGGTGTCGCGGGGATCAAGGATGTTGGTGTCCACGCCAGGAAGCTCGGTGGGTACTTCGATGTTGAAGTAAGGGATCTTCTTGGTGGGAGCCTTCAGAATGTCTCCGTTCAGGATCGCGTCGATGATTCCGCGGGTATCCTTGATGGAGATACGCTTTCCGGTGCCGTTCCATCCGGTGTTGACCAGATAAGCCTTCGCGCCGCTCTTCTGCATTCTCTTTACCAGCTCTTCCGCGTACTTGGTCGGATGCAGCTCCAGGAAAGCCTGTCCGAAGCATGCGGAGAAGGTAGGAGTGGGCTCGGTGATTCCGCGCTCGGTTCCGGCAAGCTTTGCGGTGAATCCGGACAGGAAGTAGTACTGGGTCTGTTCGGGAGTCAGAATGGAAACCGGAGGCAGTACGCCGAAAGCGTCAGCGGACAGGAAGATCACTTCCTTGGCAGCGGGCGCTGCGGAAACAGGGCGCACGATGTTCTGAATATGGTCGATCGGATAAGATACACGGGTGTTCTCCGTTACGCTCTTATCGGTGAAATCGATCTTTCCGTTCTCATCCAGAGTTACGTTCTCAAGCAGAGCGTTTCTCTTGATGGCGTTGTAAATGTCGGGCTCGGAATCCTTGTCCAGGTCGATAACCTTCGCATAGCAGCCGCCCTCGAAGTTGAACACGCCGTTGTCGTCCCAGCCGTGCTCGTCATCGCCGATCAGCAGACGCTTGGGATCGGTGGAAAGGGTGGTCTTGCCGGTTCCGGAAAGTCCGAAGAAGATGGCGGTGTTCTCGCCGTTCATATCGGTGTTCGCGGAGCAGTGCATGGAGGCGATGCCCTTCAGAGGCAGATAGTAGTTCATCATGGAGAACATACCCTTCTTCATCTCTCCGCCGTACCAGGTGTTCAGGATAACCTGCTCGCGGCTGGTGATGTTGAAGACAACTGCCGTCTCAGAGTTCAGTCCCAGCTCCTTGTAGTTCTCAACCTTCGCCTTGGAAGCGTTGTAAACAACGAAGTCAGGCTCAAAATTCGCAAGCTCTTCCTCGGAAGGCTGGATGAACATGTTCTTTACGAAATGTGCCTGCCAGGCCACTTCCATGATGAAACGGATCGCCATGCGGGTGTCCTTGTTGGCGCCGCAGAAAGCGTCCACAACATACAGCTTCTTGTTGGAGAGCTCCTTCAGGGCGATCTCCTTTACCACCTTCCAGGTCTCTTCGGAAGCGGGATGGTTGTCGTTCTTGTACTCGTCGGAGGTCCACCATACGGTGTCCTTGGAGTTCTCATCCATAACGATGAATTTGTCTTTGGGGGAACGTCCCGTATAGATACCGGTCATAACGTTCACTGCTCCCAGCTCGCTGACCTGTCCTTTTTCGTATCCCTCAAGACCGGGCTTGGTTTCTTCTTCAAACAGCATCTCGTAGGAAGGATTATGAACCACTTCCACGGTTCCGGTGATGCCATACCTGCTTAAATCGATCGCTGCCATCTTGCCTCATACCTCTCTTCTTAAAAATTTTGTGTTATGGAAAAATCGGAAATTCCCGCATTTTTTCCCTGTCCATACTAATTATACATAATAACTCAATTAAATCAATAAAATAAAGCTAAATTTTTTGTCAGATGCAGAACGCGGCGTACAGTGGAACCGTCTTTTTCCCGTCGTCAAAGCC
This sequence comes from uncultured Lachnospiraceae bacterium, assembly GCA_944380025.1. Taxonomy (GTDB): domain Bacteria; phylum Bacillota; class Clostridia; order Lachnospirales; family Lachnospiraceae; genus Eisenbergiella. The sequence continues at coordinate 22,305 of CALWGL010000017.1, read as the reverse complement.
AAAATTTCTGGCGGAAAGCTTAATCGCGTATGCCGGCCTGTATGTGTCCATATAAACCTTCAGGCTTTTGGCTTTGGTATTATCGGCAGCCTTTACTTCAACGGGAATGATCCCGCCATCCCGCTGGATGACAAAATCAATTTCCGCCCCCCGTTCCGATTCCCAGTAGCAGGGCTGATAGCCATTTATGGTAAGCTGAATACTCACATAATTCTCCGTCATTCCACCTTTGAAATCATTGAGTTCATCCGACATATAGAGAATATCCTCCGCCGCAAGATTTTTCTTTGCGCACAGCAGTCCGGTATCGGATACATAGATTTTGAACGCGTCGATATCACAGTAATTCTCCAGCGGTTTTCGGATCTGCTCTGCTCTGTAGACCTGAGACACGATGCCGGAAAGGACAAGCCATTCGATGGCGTTTTCAAATTCCGCAGCCCGCCCCCCTTTTTTGACCAGTTTATACTGAAAACGGGTATTTTTTCTGGAAAGCTGGACAGTGATATTATCGTAGACCAGCCGGGTCTTTTTAATCTCGTTCAGGTTATTATACTTGCTCATATCGTTCAGATAGCCTGCCAGAATGGTATCCTGGGTATGACGCACCAGAACGTAATCTCCCGTCTGAGAAAACTGCATCACACATTCCGGCATCCCCCCTACAACCAGATATTGCCGGTATATCTGCATCGCTCTGTCGTGCAAAGCGGACGGAAGCGGCGTATCCATCCGGAAGGACGCGCGGATTTTTTCCGCCAGTTCCTCCTGCCCCAACGCCATCATAAACTCTTCCATGTCCATCGGATAAAGCGTTTTCATATCCACCTTCCCTACCGGGAAGGAAAATTTCGTTCTGCTCACCGCTACGCCAAGAAGACTTCCTGCCACGATAATGTGGTACTCCGGCGCGGTCTCGCAAAAATATTTCAGAGAAGTGAGCGCTCTTTCGCAAAGCTGTACTTCGTCAAATACGATCAGCGTCTTTTCCCGTACGATCGTTTTCCCGGCGATATGGGACAGAATGGGGATCAGATATTCCGGACTGATATTCTCCTCAAAGGTTGCGTTCAGCTTCGGATCCGTCTCAAAATTGAAATAAGCCACATTTTCATAATATCTGCGTCCGAACTCGAGAATCGCATAGGTTTTTCCCACCTGTCTGGCCCCCTGCAGGATCAGCGGTTTCCGATATTCACTTTTCTTCCATTCTTCCAGATAATTTAAAATCTTCCGATACATCCTCAACCTCCGACAGCGCGCTTCTTTGATTGTTGTAATTTCAGTATAGACTGGATTCATGTAATTTTCAATTTATTTTTATAAAAATACTACATTAAAATACATGAATATTTTTACTTTTACAACACTATGTGACACGAAACAGGCCTGAAGCGCATTCCCGCAGGACACGCTCCAGGCCCGTTCCTCACCGGATCCGGCTTTTCCCGAAATCCGCTTTCCATTCAGCCGGCTCTTCTCTTTTTCACAGGATTCAGCCTGTTTCACGAAATCCGGTACACCTTCACTCCGAATTTTTCCATGATCACGGTTCCTTCCTCAGGTTTTCCGCAGGTCAGCTCCTGCATGGGCCGCTTCAGCGTGATCTGCACGGGCTCATGCTGATAGTTGAGCACGAACAGCCAGGCCGCGCCGTCGGTTACTGTCCCCTCCGCATGGCAGGATACCGCGCCGCCGCAGGTCGCGCTGTCCCCGGCGGCCTCTCCCGCGGCTGCCGCGCCGCCGGCGGCTCCGTTTTCCGTCACCGGCTTTCTTCTCACCGCGATCTCACAGCCTTCCGGCACATCGATCAGCTCCGCATAAGGCTGTGCCGCTCCCAGCCTTCTCAGGAAGGCCTTCGCGGCCTCCAGGCTGAACGCGCCGCCGAAATAGTACGCCTCTCCCTTTCCGAAGCGGTTCCGGATGAGGGCGGGTTCCCCCGCGTAGTAGCTGTTTTCATAAGCGGCGAGCACCTCGGCGTTTTCCCCGACGGGCGCGAGGATATCGTTGAATACGGCGGCTTCGATCCTTTCGCCGTCCCAGTCCGCGTAAACTTTTCCCTCGTCTGGCGCGACAAAGCTGTATTCCGGGATATCCGTTCCGGTAAGCTCCGCCGCCAGGCCCGGCAGATAATCCATGACGCATCTGCCGCTCATATCCTTATAGCCGGTCCGGCAGCCCATGACCAGCTTCCCGCCTTCCCGGACGTAGGCTTCCAGAAGGGACATCCGCTCCTTCGTCAGGATCACCGCGTGGGGATAGAAGAGCACCTCATATTTCCGCAGGTCCAAAAGGCCGGCGCGCTCTGTCAGGTAGACAAAATCCACCGGCGTATGGGTCAGCTGCGCGGCGGCGAACAGATTTTTCAGGCTCTCCCGGTCCACCCTTTCATGCCATTTGTCCAACTGGGCATCCCAGATGTTGTCGTAATCCTTCAGGATACCGACCTTTGCTTCATAAACGCTTCCGGCGACCTCCTGCAGCCCTTCCAGCCTGTGATGGATGTCCCGAAGCTCCCGGAGCCGCCGGTTCTCCCTGCCGGAATAGTCCAGGATCCCGTGCCAGTAGATTTCCGTTCCCACCGTGCAGGTGCGCCAGCGGAAGTAGCTCACATAATCCGCGCCGTGGGCGATGGACTGCATGGTCCAGAGCGTCATCTGGCCGGGTCTGGGCGTAGGAGCTTCCATGTGGGTGTTCCAGCCGTTTGCGCCGGACTGCTGCTCCATGATACCGAAATTGGGGGAAATGGCTCTGGTCTCCGTCAGGTTCCGGCTCCACTTCCGGTCCTTCAGCAGATCCCTTTCATCGTAGCCATCCAGACAATACGCAAAATTCGGATAGGAATCATAGGTGATGAAATCCAGACTTTCCTCTGCCATCCGGTGATTGTCCAGATTTCCGAACAGACCGTTGGTGGTGATGAAATCATCCGGCTTTTTGTACTTCCGGATGATCTCCGCCTGCATACCCGCGAACCGGCAGGTACTGTCCGAAATGAAGCGCAGATAATCCAGCACCCGGTGGGGGTTGACAGCGTTGCTGACCGTGGTCCTTGGCACATACACCTCGCTCCAGGCCGTATAGGTCTGGTTCCAGAACACCGTGCCCCAGGCCTCGTTCAGCGCCTCGATGGTGCCGTATTTTTTCTTCAGAAATTCCCGGAAGGCGACCGTATCGCTGTCCGAATAAAATTCCGAAGTCTCGCAGTTTAGCTCGTTGTCGATCTGCCAGCCGATCACGCAGGGACGGGGGCCGTAGTGAGCGGCGGACTTTTCCGTGATGTTCGCCGCGAAGCGCTGATAGACCGGCGAATTATAGTTATAATGCCTTCTCGACCCGTGCCGGTACAGGGTTCCGTCCATCCTCGCGTTCAGGATCTCCGGATATTCCTCCGCAAGCCAGGCGGGCGGCGTGGCCGTGGGCGTGCAGAAGATCACCTTCATGGGCGTCTCCTCCACCACATCCAGGAAGGAGTCAAAAAATTCGTAGGTGTACTCCCCCTCCCTGGGTTCGATCTTGTTCCAGGCAAATTCCGCGATGCGGATGACCCGGATACCCGCCTCCAGCATCCTGTCCAGATCCTCCCTCCACAGGCTCCTGTCCCAGTGTTCGGGATAATAACAGGTTCCCAGCGTCAGACTGTTTCCATTGATGATCTCTCTCATCTTCGCTCTCCTTCTTTTTTTTAATTTCAGGCGATTCCGTTTCAGACGCCTCCGCGCTCCTTTTACCTCTTCCGGGAAGCCGACGCGCGGGACAGCACGCTCTCTCCCTCCATCAGGCGAAACCCCGTATGGGTTATGTGTCTGACCTTTTTTCCCTCGATCAGATCCAGAAGGACCCGGACGCACATGGCCCCCTGCTCCTGCGGGAAAAGAGAGATGGTGGTAAGCAGCGGGGACACATATTTCCTCGCGTCGATCCCGTCGATGCCCATGACGGAAATCTCCTCCGGCACCCGGATCCCCTGCTCCTGAAAGCCCCGGATCAGGCCCAGGGAAAATTCATCGTTGAAGCCGACGACGGCGGTGGCATCCAGCTTCCTTTCCAGAAAAAGCCGGGCCGCCAGCTTTCCCTTTCCGAAATAATCCTCGTTCACCAGGTTGATGTCTTCCTCCACCTCTTCCCGGAAGGATAAAAGCCTCGGATCCTCTGCCAGCCTGGGATCCTTCCTGGAAACGGCGATCACCCGGTCTTTTGCGTTTTTCATCCCCCGCTCATACATCCGGGCGAGAAAAGCCGCCGTGCGCACATTTCCGCCGTCTGCCGGGTAGGGCGTCCCGAAGGCGACCCTTACGTGTCCGCGCTTCTCCAGCCAGTCCAGCGCCGCTTCCATCACCCGATAGGTATCCACCTCCACCAGCGGCGCGGTCTGCCTCCCGGCCTGCCCGCCCGCTTTTCCCAAACGCTTCCCCAGTCCGGCCGCCTCTCCATAGGCGGCGCTCACCACGGGCAGATGGTAGTTTTTTCCGTAATTTTTCAGATAATAGGCGGCGATCACTTCGTCCTGCATGATGATCCCGTCCACCAGCGTATTTCTGATATCGGAAAATTCCACCTTCCCGTTGAACAGCACCAGATATCCCCGTTTTGCCGCCTCGTCCAGCATCCCTTTATAGAGCTGGATGTTAAAGGCGTTGTCCACATTTTTACAGTAAAACAGGATCTGCTTCGTCCGCCTCTTCTGCAGGGAAATGGCCACCGGATTCGGCGCGTAGTTCAGCTCCTCCGCGATCTTCAGGATCCGTTCCTTCTTCTCTTTCGCCACGTAGCCGCTGTTGTTCAGCGCCCTGGAGACCACGGAAACGGAAGTTCCCGCCCGCCTGGCGATATCCAGGCGCGTCGCCGTTTTCTTTTCCATCGGTTTTCGCTCCTTCCGACATATCCATTCTATTTGACAGCGCCGTGTCATGCAATCTGTGTATATGTGGTCACGCGTCCACATTCAGGATAAAAAGGTGTGCGCCTTCGCGCGAGTTCGCATCCACAGCGGAGCGTCCTTTTATATACGATAGGAAACGAAATTTCCTATCGTATATAAAAGGAACCGGCACAGCCTGCGCCGTGCCGGTTCCGCTTTGTTTTCTGTTATTCTTTTATAAAGAGCCCGCCCGGCCGCATCTCCGGCCAGCCTCTTCAGGAATCCGCTTCTCAGGCCTTGCCGACGGAACCGAACATTTCCATCTTTTCCTTCACGGTATCCTTGATCGCCTGTGCGCCGGGAGCCAGGAGCTTACGAGGGTCATAGCCCTTGCCCTGCTGATCCTTGCCTGCCTCGATGTACTCTCTGGTAGCGGCGGCAAATGCCAGCTGGCACTCGGTATTCACGTTGATCTTGGAAACGCCGAGGGAGATCGCCTTCTTGATCATGTCAGCCGGGATTCCGGTGCCGCCGTGAAGAACCAGCGGAAGATCTCCGGTGAGCTGCTGGATGGCATCCAGAGTCTCGAAGGAAAGTCCCTTCCAGTTTGCGGGATATTTGCCGTGGATGTTGCCGATGCCTGCTGCCAGGAAATCAACGCCCAGATCAGCTACCATCTTGCACTCCTTGGGATCCGCGCACTCGCCCATTCCGATCACGCCGTCCTCTTCACCGCCGATGGAACCAACCTCTGCCTCGATGGAAAGTCCCTTCTCATGAGCAGCCGCAACCAGCTCCTTGGTCTTGGCAACGTTCTCTTCGATCGGATAGTGAGATCCGTCGAACATGATGGAGGAGAATCCGGCTTCGATGCACTTGTAGCAGGCTTCATATCCGCCGTGGTCCAGATGCAGAGCAACCGGAACGGTGATGTTCAGCTCTTCGAGCATTCCGTTTACCATTCCAACTACGGTCTTATAACCGGCCATATACTTTCCTGCGCCCTCGGAAACGCCGAGGATGACGGGAGAATTCAGCTCCTGAGCCGTCTGAAGGATAGCTTTCGTCCACTCCAGATTGTTGATGTTGAACTGACCGACTGCATAGTGGCCGGCTTTCGCCTTGTCGAGCATTTCTTTTGCTGATACTAACATGTTTCCTCCTGTTCCGCCGCATATGCGGCTTTCAATCCGGCAGAGCGGTCTCTGCCTTTCTTTCAGGAAATCCGGATGCCGCGGCAGCTGTCTGATACGGCGCACGAATGTGCCCGTCCGACGCACTGGCGCAGGGATCAAACCTTTTTCCGATGCTATTATACCCCATATTTACGCAAAAGAAAATATGGAAAGTTAATCTTTTCACAAAATCCGCCCGGCGCAGGGATCACTCTCTCGGAACGCGGAAATGGATGCGGCGCTTCTGATTCCGGATATCCACCTCCTGATGCTTCCCGCCGAATTCCCCGTCCAGCGTCCACGGCACCTCCTCCTCTGACTCGAAACGAAGGGAAGCGCTCTTGAAGCAGTACATCTGATCCGTATCGATCTTCCGGTTCACAAGGTCAGCAAGGATCTGATTCAGCTCCATGGCGTTGTTGGGCCTTTTGATCAGGGTCACCTCAAAAAGGCCGTCGTCAAGCTCCACATACTTTCCCGTGATCCGCTTAAAGCCTCCCACAGACATGGAGTTGGTCACCATGCCGAAGATGAAGTCGCCCTCCACCTCCATCTCCTCGGCCAGCACCCGCATCCGGTAGGAACGCACGGAGGGAAGCCGCATCATTCCCTCCAGCAGATAGGCCATATGGCCGAGCACGTTTTTGAACTGCTGCTTCGTCTCATAGGAAACATCCGTAAAGAGGCCGAAGGCCGCGATATAAACGAAGGTGTCCTCGTTAAAGGAGCCGATGTCGCAGGGAAACAGCCTCCCCTCCGTCACTGCCCTTGCCGCCTGAAGCATATTTTTCGGAAGGCCCAGGCTTTTTGCAAAATCATTGGTGCTTCCCGCCGGGATATATCCCACAGGAACGATCTTGCCGCTTCGCAGGATCCCGGTCACCACCTCGTCCAGGGTGCCGTCTCCTCCGCCCGCGACCACGCAGTCATATCTTCTCGCCTTCTCCTGAGCAGCGCGCACCGCGTCGCCCGCATACTGGGTCGGGTAGACCGTAACCTCATTGCCGCCCTTTACCAGGATATCGATGATATCGCTCAGCCGGCTTTTGATCCGTTCCTTTCCCGCCTTGGGATTATAGATAAAAAGCATCTTCTTTTTCGCCATGAATGATCGCCTCCCTTCCGGACTCCCCCCGCATGGCCGGCCGCAGCCCTGGCCGGACAACATTACGCAAAAAGGAGCATGAACCATGCTCCTTCCCATTTATCCAAACGTCTGCGCCCGTATCACTCTTTTTCACCGCACAGATACTTCGTGATATCTTCCACTGCCGTTTCCTCATCCGGTCCGTCCGCGATCACGGTAACCATTTCTCCCGTGTCCAGCCCAAGGCTCATCATTCCCATGATGCTCTTGGCGTTGACGCGCCGCCCTTCGGATTCCAGGTATACGCTGCTGTCATGCTGACTCGCCACCTGCACGAGCATTGCCACAGGCCTTGCCTCCAGTCCGCTGCTCAGCTGAATCCTGACCGCCTTCATTTTCATAATCTCTCCTCCTTTACTGCTCTTTCCGCATTTCCCTGAGCCTGTCTGCCAGCTCGCTCAGCTTACGAAGTCTGTGATTCACCCCGGATTTTCCCACCGGGGGATCCAGATATTCTCCCAGCTCCCGAAGCGGGGCATCGGGATTCGCCAGGCGCACCTCTGCCATCTGTCTGAGATTGGCCGGGAGATTAGCCAGCCCGTATTTCTGTTTCAGATACAGAATATCGTCCACCTGACGGGTGGATGCGCTGACCGTTTTGCCGATGTTGGCTGTTTCGCAGTTCACTCTTCTGTTTACGGAATTGCGCATTTCCTTCACAATTCTGTAATTTTCAAATGTCATCAGGGAAACATGGGCTTCCACGATGTTCAGGAAGTCTGAAATCCCCGTTCCATCCTTCATGTATACGATCTGATACTTCTTGCGCTGTACGATCCTTGCCTCAACCTGAAAAAGAAGCAGAATGGAGCAGAGCTGCTCCGCCTGAGCCGGATTTGTACAGACGATCTCGAGATGATAACTCTTTTCCGGATCGCTCATGGAACCCGCCGCCAGAAACGCGCCCCTTAAAAAGGCCCTCTGACAGCATGCATTTTTGATGATCAGCGCGCTCACCGGTCCTCTCAGATCACCCGGCACGCCCTCTCCATCCATGAACTTCGCAGCCTGGAGCACCTGACGGACCTCATCAGGGTCCTCCAGCAGAATGCTGCAGGAAGTGGATCTCCCCGCGGCTTTTTTGGAAAATGTCACATTTACGCTAGTATTTATATTAAATGTTTTCTTAAGCAATGTAAAGCATTTTCTGATAACCGCCTCATTTTCAGCCTGAATGAACAGGTTCAATGTATTTTCTTTTCTTTTTTCGGCAGATTGCACAATTTCCTTTTTCCCCTGCGGTCCCGCATAATGCCCGCAGAAATGCAGGATCGCCGCCAGCTCCGCGATCTGACAGTGTCTGGCAGCCGGTACATGCTTTACTAGCTCTTCCTTCACCGTTCCCGAAAAAGACATGATCTCCGTCCTTACTTCACATCCCTGTGGCTGATGGTCAGTCCGTAGCTCCCCTGATCCTTCAGCCTGGCATACAGCTCATTGGCCAGCGTAACGCTGCGGTGCTTTCCGCCGGTGCAGCCGATCCCCACCACAAGCTGATACTTCCCTTCCTTAATATAGTTCGGGATCAGGAAAAGAAGCATGTCCGTCAGCCTGTCCAGGAACTCCTTCGCCTCCGGGAAGCCCATCACATAATCCTGCACGCCCCTGTCATTTCCGGTCATATACTTCAGCTCGTCCACATAAAACGGGTTGGGCAGGAACCTCACGTCAAACACCAGATCCGCGTCCGCCGGTATCCCGTGTTTGAAGCCGAAGGAAACGATGCTGACCATAAGATTATTATATTCTCTGTTCTGCACAAAGATCCTGTCGATCTCTTCCTTCAGCTCCCGGGTCAGGAGCTTGGATGTGTCGATGATATAATCGGCACGTTTTTTCATATCCGCAAGGATCAGTCTTTCCTTCCGGATCCCGTCCTCGATCCGGCTGTCCCGGGATGTGCAGAGCGGATGCATCCGGCGGGTCTCCTTATAGCGCTTTACCAGAGTATCGTCCCCCGCATCCATGAACAGGATCTCAAAAACGAAGCCGTTCTGCCGCATCCGGTCCAGGATCCGGATGGCGTCCCCGAAGGTCTGCTCCGCCCGTACGTCCAGGCCGAGAGCCGCCTTGGATATCTCGTTATTCGGCATGGTCAGAAGCTCCATGAACTTCTCGATCAGCGGTACAGGCAGATTATCCACGCAGAAAAAGCCCGCATCCTCCAGAAATTTCATGGCGGTACTTTTTCCGCTGCCGCTCATCCCTGTCACTACTACGAATCTCACCCGTACTCCCTCCGTTGTCCCTCAAATCTCATCTTTCGCCGCTCCCGCCCGGAACCGGGCGGCCGCTTCCTTAAAGAACCGGCCTGTCTTCCCGCCCGGAACCGGGCCGCCGCTTCCTTAAAACCCCGGCCTGTCTTTCTGCCGGAAGCCGGGCGGCCGTTTCCGGGAACAGGTCTGCCTTCTCAGAAATCTCCCAGAAAAATGACCTCCGGCTCCAGCTTCACGCCGAACCGTTCCTTCACTCTCTCGGAAACCTCCTCGATCAGCTCCGCGATGTCGGCCGCTGTCGCCGTTCCGTCGTTGATGATAAAGCCGCAGTGCTTATCCGACACCCTGGCTCCGCCGACCCGCGCTCCCCGGAGACCGGCGTCCATGATCAGCTTCCCGGCAAAATATCCCTCCGGCCGTTTGAAAGTGCTTCCGGCGCTGGCATATTCCAGGGGCTGCTTCTGTTTCCTCTTTGCCGCAAGCTCGTTCATCCGGGCAAGGATCTCCTCCCGGTTTCCATCCGAAAGCCGCATCGTCACCTCAAGGACGACGTAGGGCCTGTCCCTCAGGACACTCTTGCGGTAACCGAACTCCATGGTCTCATTGTCCAGCTCCATCAGACTGCCGTCCTTCGCCATCACCGTCACGGATTCCACCAGCTGTCCCAGCTCTCCTCCGTAGGCGCCCGCGTTCATCCGCACGCCGCCGCCCACGCTTCCCGGAATGCCGGAAGCAAATTCCAGGCCGGAAAGGCCGTTTTCCATGGCAGCCTTCGCGGCCTTTGCCAGAGAAACGGCTGCCCCGCAGGTCAGCCGGTCTCCTTCCATCCTTATCTTTTCAAATTCCCGGCCGAGCCGGATCACCACGCCTCTGTATCCCTTATCTCCCACCAGGAGATTGCTCCCGTTTCCCAGAAGGAAAAAGGGCCAGCCGGTCAGATTCAGATAACGGATCATCTTTCCCAGCTGCTGTCTGTCGTCCGCCGTAACGAACACCTCAGCAGGACCTCCCACCCGAAAAGTGGTGTGTTCAGACATCGGCTCCTGCTGCCTGATATTTTCCGCCGGAACCACTCCGGCCAGAAATTCCAACAAAGCTCTGCTCACTGCTGCTCCCATTCCTCATGTCTTTTTTTATATCCTATGCGGTTTCCGGCGTCTTTAATCAAGGACCATCCTTGCGGCGCCGTAGATCCCGGCATCGTTTCCCAGCGTGGCAAGAGAAAACAGAGCGCCGCGGCTTCCGGAAAACGCATCGGGCGTATAATATTTCTGAATATAGTCTAAGAGGATCGGCCCCGCCTTGGACACGCCGCCGCCGATCACGAAGATCTCCGGGTTCACCACTGCGGCGATCCCCGCCAGCGTCTTTCCGAGGATCTTCCCGAAGCGCTCCGCCACCTCCATAGCCAGTTCATCTCCCGCTTTGACCGCATCGAATACGGCTTTGGCGGAAATATTTTCTTCCCCGCGCAGTACGCTGGGCTTGTCGTCCTCAGCCAGTCTGCGCTTTGCCAGGCGCACGATGCCCGTCGCGGAGGCATACTGCTCCAGGCAGCCATGATTCCCGCAGTTGCAGCGTTCCGGCTCATCGTCCATCACATGGATATGGCCGATCTCGCCGCCGGCTCCTGTGGCTCCGGAAAGGATCTTTCCATCCACGATGATGCCGCCGCCCACGCCGGTTCCCAGTGTCACCGCGACCACATTGGAATAGCCCTGGCCGCCGCCCTTCCACATCTCACCGAGAGCCGCCACGTTGGCGTCATTTCCCGCCTCCACAGGAAGGTTCAGAAGGCTCTGCAGCTCATTTTTCAGGCTGAAGGTCCCCCATCCCAGGTTCACGGCCACATAAACCGTTCCGTTCGCATCCACAGGGCCCGGCGCGCCGATCCCCACGCCCGCGATATCCTCTCTGGAAACCTCGCGTTCCTTCATTTTGTCCAGGATGCTCGCCGCCACATCGGGAAGGATATCCTTCCCGCTGTCCTGTGTTCTCGTCGGGATCTCCCACTTTTCCAGCAGCTTCCCTTCTTCGTCAAAAAATCCCAGCTTGACCGTGGTCCCCCCCACGTCCACACCAAAACAGTACCTCATACTTCCTCCTCATCTTCCTCTCTTCTTCTTGCCAGGGAATTCTGTACGCGCGTATAAAGCTCCTGCGCCGCGTTGTATCCCATTTTTTTCTGACGGTGGTTGACTGCCGCGGATTCACAGATGATCGCCAGATTTCGTCCGGGGCGGATGGGAATGCTGTGGCAGACCACCTTGTTCCCCAGATACTCCGTATATTCCTCCTCCAGTCCCAGCCGGTCGTATTCCTTGTCCTTGTTCCAGTCCTCCAGCCGGATCACCAGATCGATGCTCTGGGTATCCTTGACGCTGGACACGCCGAACAGGGTCTTGACGTCGATGATTCCGATGCCCCGCAGCTCAATGAAATGCTTGGTGATATCCGGCGCGGAACCGATCAGCGTATCGTCGCTGACCTTGCGGATCTCCACCACGTCGTCCGAGACCAGACGGTGTCCTCTCTTGATCAGCTCCAGGGCCGCCTCTGACTTTCCGATGCCGCTTTCTCCCGTGATCAGGACGCCCTCGCCGTATACGTCCACCAGCACGCCGTGAACGGAGATGCACGGCGCCAGTCTGACGTTCAGCCAGCGGATGGCTTCGGCCATGAAGGCGGATGTGGCCTTCTTGGTCATCAGGATGGGGACCTTCTTCTCTATGGCGATCTGACGGAAGAGCGGATCAGGCTGCAGCTCCCGGCAGTATACCACGCAGGGCATGGCATAGGAAAAAAACTGATTATAGATCTCCAGCTTCCTTTCCTCAGGCATGGCTTCCATATAAGAATATTCCACAAACCCGATGATCTGCAGCCGCGTGGGCTCATGATGCTCAAAATAGCCGGCAAGCTGCAGCGCCGGTCTGTTGATATCCGGCTGCGTGATCCGGATCCCCTTCACCTGGATCTCCGGCGTCAGATTTTCCAGCTTCATCTTCTCTATCAGATCGGTAAGATTGACGTGCGGCATAATTTTCCTTCCTTTCCTTCTTTCTGCTCCGTGGAACGGATCCCGCTCCGGTCCGCAAAAGGCCGTCCCGTCCGCCTTCCCGGCAGACGCAGCCTGTAGTTATGTTCATTTTAACACAGAACCGTGAAAAAAAGAATAGATTTCTTCCGCTATATGCTCCGGGATCTCAGGCACCTGCGACAGCCTTTCCACATCGGCCTGACGGATCTCATCGATGGAGCTGAAATCCCTCATCAGAGCCTTCCGCCTTGCCGGGCCCACGCCGGGAATGCCGTCCAGGACGGAGCGGACCTGCTCTTTGCTTCTCAGGGAGCGGTGATATTCGATGGCAAACCGGTGGGCTTCATCCTGGATCCTGGTGATCAGCTTAAAGCCCTCGCTCCTGGTATCGATCTCGATCTCCCGGTTCTGATAATACAGTCCCCTGGTCCGGTGGTTATCGTCCTTCACCATGCCGCAGACAGGAATGGAAAGCCCAAGCTCGGAAAGCACCTGCAGGGCAATGTTCACCTGGCCTTTTCCGCCGTCCATCAGGAGCAGATCCGGGAAGCGGGTGAAGCTTCCGAATTCCTTTTCCAGCTGCTTATCCTCCAGCTCCTTTGCCTCCTCCATGCCGTGCCGGAAGCGTCTTGTCAGCACCTCCTTCATGCAGGCGTAATCGTCCGGTCCGGATACGGTTTTGATCCGGAATTTCCGGTAATCGCTGCGCTTTGGTTTTCCTTTTTCATAGACCACCATGGAACCCACGTTTTCGAAGCCGCTGATATTGGAGATATCGAAGGCCTCCATCCGGTTCGCCTCCGGGATGGACAGAAGGGCGCAGATCTCCTTCACAGCGCCGATGGTGCGTCCCTCCTCCCGCTTGATGCGCTCCCGGTCCTTGGTGAGCACCAGCTTCGCGTTGGTCGCAGCGAGCTCCACCAGTTTTTCCTTCGTCCCCTTCTTCGGCACGCGGATGTACACCCGGCTTCCTTTTCTGGCGGAAAGCCACTGCTCCAGTACCGGAATGTCCTCGATCTCATGCTGCAGCATCAGCTCCCTGGGAATGAAGGGAGTCCCCGCGTAGAACTGCTTGACGAAGTCCAGGAGCACCTGAGCCTGGGTACAGTCCTGCGTCCGGGTCATGATGAAATGCTCTCTGCCGATCAGCTTTCCTCCCCGGACGAAGAAAACCTGCACCACAGCGTCGTTTTCGTCCCGTGCCAGGGCGATGATATCCTTATCCTCTCCGTCGCTGTCCGTGATCTTCTGCTTCTGGGCCACCTGCTTCACGCTGTTGTACAGATCCCGGTACCGGATCGCTTCCTCAAAATCCAGTCTTTCCGAAGCCTCCTCCATCTTCTTCTGCAGACTGTTCAGGATCGGTTCAAAATTTCCGTTCAGGAAATCCAGCGCCTGCTCCACCTGCGCGCGGTATTCCTCCTTCGTCACATATTCCTGACAGGGAGCCATGCACTGGCCGATGTGATAGTTCAGGCAGGGCCGTTCCAGGCCGATATCCCGGGGCAGCACCCGGCTGCAGGTCCGAAGCTTATACAGCCTGTTGATCAGCTCGATGGTCTCCTTCACCGCAAAGGCCGAGGTGAACGGTCCGAAATAGCGGGACTTATCCTTTTTCATCTGCCTGGAAAACAGTACCCTGGGAAAATCCTCTCCCACGGTCACCTTGATGTAGGGGTAGGTCTTGTCATCCTTGAGCATGGTGTTGTACTTGGGATTATGCTCCTTGATCAGGTTGTTTTCCAGAACCAGGGCCTCCAGCTCCGAATCTGTCACGATATACTCGAAGCGGGCGATCTTCGTCACCATCTTCTCGATCTTCGGGCTCTTGTTCGTGCTCTCCCTGAAATAGGAACGGACACGGCTGCGCAGGCTGATCGCCTTTCCCACATAGATGATGGCGTCGTCCTGATCGTGCATGATATAGACCCCCGGCTTTGCCGGAAGCTTTTTCAGTTCTTCTTCAATCTGAAACATTCTGCCTCCCTGTATTCTTTCTCTCTCCCTGTATTTTGTCCCCATAGACGAAAAGTGTGCGCCAAAGCGCACACTTTTTTAATTCTGATCCGTAGGAGAAAACGGCACATTGGAAAACCTTCCCACCGGTCCCTGCGGGCGATTCGCACCGGCTCCGTCCGGGCCGCTTCCGTCCTGTCCGCTGTCGTTCCAGCCGTTGCCGTCCGCGGCGCTGTCGTTCCGGCCGTTTCCGTTCGCGGCGCTGTCGTTCCAGCCGTTTCCGTCCGCGGCGCTGCCGTTCCAGCCGTTGCCGCCGCTGTCCTTTCCATCCAGATCCAGTCCTTCTTCCTGTTTCCAGAAATCCCCATCCGGTTCCGGGATGCCGCTGCCGCTTCCCTTCCACCGGTTTTCCTCCTGCCGCGCGGCAGGCTGATCCGTCTGTCCGCTTCCCGGCATGCCGGGCTCAGACGCGCTCCGGTCCTGAAACGGTCCTGCGGGCATTCCCGTATCCGGCTGTCCGGCAGGACCCGTCTGCGGTCTCCATTCAGAAGCGGGACCAGGATCCTTCCGCCCGGAGACGGAACCGCTCCGCAAAGAGGTATCCTCCGGCTTTTCCTCCGGCTCCGGGATCCCCTTTTCCTTCCGGTAGATCTTCATGAACTCCTTGCCGGTGATGGTTTCCTTCTCGATCAGGTATCCGGCGATCTTATCCAGGATCGCGCGGTTTTCCCCGAGCAGCTTCAACGCCTCGTCATAGCATTCCTTTAAGATGCGCATCACCTCGGAATCCACCTCGGCCGCCGTCACATCCGAGCAGTTCATCACAGCCCGGCCTTCGAGATACTGGCTTTCAATGGTCTGCAGCCCGATCAGGCCGAACTTCTTGCTCATGCCGTACTGGGTCACCATGGCTCTGGCAATACCGGTGGCCTTTTCAATATCGTTGGAAGCTCCCGTGGTCACGGTATCAAAAACGATCTCCTCCGCCGCGCGGCCCGCCAGCAGGCCAACCAGCATGGCGTGAAGCTCCGCCTCTGTATTCAGATATTTTTCCTCCTCCGGCACCTGCATCACATAGCCCAGAGCGCCCATGGTCCTGGGAACGATGGTGATCTTCTGCACCGGCTCGGAATTTTTCTGCAGAGCGGATACAAGCGCGTGGCCCACCTCGTGGTAGGAAACGATGCGCCGCTCTTCCTTGCTCATGATGCGGTCCTTCTTTTCCTTGCCCACCAGCACCTGCTCCACAGCCTCGAACAGATCCTTCTGGCAGACATAGTCTCTGCCCTGCTTGACCGCGTTGATGGCGGCCTCGTTGATCATATTGGCAAGATCGGAGCCGACCGCCCCGCTGGTCGCCAGCGCGATGGCGTCCAGGTCCACCGTCTCGTCCATCAGAACATCCTTGGAATGCACCTTCAGGATCTCCACGCGGCCCCTCAGATCCGGCTTGTCCACGATGATCTGCCGGTCAAAGCGGCCGGGACGAAGCAGTGCCTTATCCAGGATCTCCGGGCGGTTGGTCGCGCCCAGGATCAGGATGCCGCGGGAGCTGTCGAAGCCGTCCATTTCGCTTAAGAGCTGATTCAGCGTCTGTTCCCGCTCCTCGTTTCCGCCGCCGTACTTGGAATCCCGGCTGCGGCCGATGGCGTCGATCTCGTCGATGAAAATGATGCAGGGGGCGTTCTTCGTCGCCTCCTTGAACAGATCACGCACGCGGGACGCGCCCACGCCCACGTAAAGCTCGATAAAATCAGAACCGGTCAGGGAGAAGAAGGGAACGTGCGCTTCTCCCGCGACCGCCTTTGCCAGCAGGGTCTTGCCGGTTCCGGGAGGTCCCACCAGCAGCGCGCCCTTGGGGAGCTTCGCGCCGATCTTGGAATATCTTCCCGGATTATGCAGGAAATCCACCACCTCCTGCAGGGACTCCTTTGCCTCGTCCTCGCCCGCCACATCCTTGAAGGTGACGCCGGTCTCCCTCTGCACATAGACCTTGGCATTGCTCTTTCCCACACCCATGGGGCCGCCGCTTCCGGACATCTTGCGCATCAGGAAGTTAAAGAGGATGATGATCGCCACAAAGGGAAGCACATAGGTCAGGAGGATCGACAGGATCAGACCGGAGCTGTCCGGAACCTCTTCATAGATCTCCACGCCGTGTTCGAGCAGAAACGACGTTCTCGTTTCGTCGTCCACCACGCCCGTATAGTAGGTGATCTCCGGCTGCTGCATAAACGGATTATCCGCGTTTTCCGACTTCGGAATGATGGTGATCCGGGAATCCCCGATCTCCACCCGCTCCACGCGGCCCGCTTCCACCATCTCCAGGAATTCGTTATAGGAGATCTCCTGGCTGGAAACACCGCTCAGCATCCGCATGAAAAAGCTCATACACAGAAGCGTCACCAGCGCGGCGATCAGGATCATCATCAGATTCTGCCTTCTCGGCGGCTGTCCTCCCGGGCCCTGCGGTCCCTGCGGCCCGCCTCCCTGGCCATTGCCGTTGTTATAGCCGCCGCCGTTATAATTGTTCATGTTGTTATTGTCCATTCGTAAAAACCTTTCCGCATTGCCGGTTTTCCCGGCCGGCTGTCCGCCAGAGCGGGGCTTCCGGCTTCTGCCTCCGCCGCGTCTGACTTCTACCTATTATATGGTTTCACCGTTTATAAATCAATATTTATTCTGTGAAAATCTCGTACAAACTATAAAAGATTTATTAAGACCGTTGCGGTTCCGCCTTCGGCGGAACCGCAACGGCATCCGGCCATTCCAATCGCTTCGCGACGGGCCGGATGCTTCCTCCCTGTACATTTTCGTACGGTCTGCGCAGTAAATGCGCAGATCTGGCTGAATGGCAGCAACACAAGGCCTCGGATTTTTTTCAGAAAGCAGTAGATTTTTTCTCTTTTTCTGTTGTATAATATTAAATTGAATTTTATTTTTCGGCTCTGCCGCGGTCACACGGAAGGAAAACAAAAAAGAAGGGAAGTTCCAGCTTATGAAATACGGATTCGACAACAACAAATACCTGAAAATGCAGTCAGAACATATCCGCGAGCGCATCGCCATGTTCGGCAACAAGCTGTATCTGGAATTCGGGGGCAAGCTTTTTGACGACTATCATGCTTCCCGTGTGCTTCCCGGCTTTGAACCGGACAGCAAATTCAAGATGCTCACCCAGCTGAAGGATCACGCGGAGATCGTGGTGGTCATCAGCGCGTCCTCCATTGAAAGCAACAAGATCCGGCAGGATTCCGGCCTCACCTACGGAGAAGAGGTCATCCGTCTCGTACAGACCTTCCGCGGGAAGGGTTTTCTGTCCGACTCCGTGGTCATCACGCAGTACGCGGGACAGCCCGCGGCGGATCAGTTCCGCACGCGCCTGAACAATCTGGGCATCCGCTCCTATCTTCACTATATCATCGACGGTTATCCGGACAACATTGACCTGATCGTCAGCGACGAGGGATACGGGCGGAACGAATATGTGGAAACCAGCCGTCCTCTGGTCGTGGTCACGGCTCCCGGACCCGGAAGCGGAAAAATGGCCACCTGCCTTTCCCAGCTCTATCATGAGCACAAGCGGGGCGTACAGGCCGGCTATGCCAAATTTGAGACCTTCCCCATCTGGAACCTTCCTCTGAAGCATCCGGTGAACATCGCCTATGAAGCGGCGACGGCAGACCTGAATGATGTGAACATGATCGATCCCTTCCATCTGGAGGCTTATCATACCACCACGGTCAACTACAACCGGGACGTGGAGATCTTCCCGGTCCTTCACGCCATCTTTGAAGAGATTATGGGAGAATGCCCCTACAAATCCCCCACGGACATGGGCGTCAACATGGCAGGCAACTGCATCATCGACGACGAGGTCTGCCGGGAAGCCGCCGATCAGGAGATCATCCGGCGCTACTACGCCTGTCTGTGTGACCTGAAGCGGGGAAACAGCTCAAAGGATATCCTGTACAAGCTGCAGCTTCTCATGAAGCAGGGCGGTCTGACCATCAAGGACCGTCCGGTGGTGAATGCCGCCATGAAGCGGGAGGAAGAGACCGGCCATCCGGCTGTTGCCATTGAGCTTTCCAACGGGCAGCTGGTCACCGGAAAGACCACCGACCTGCTGGGCGCCGCCTCGGCCTGCCTGCTGAACGCGCTCAAGGTGATCGAAGGGATCGACCATGAGGTGCATCTGGTCTCCCCCCTGGCCATTGAGCCGATCCAGACACTGAAGACCGCCTATCTGGGAAGCATCAATCCCAGGCTGCACACCGACGAGATCCTGATCGCCCTGTCCATCAGCGCGGCGACGGACAAGCGGGCGGCTCTCGCCCTGAGCGCCCTTCGGCAGCTGCGCGGCTGCGAGGTCCACTCCTCCGTCATGCTCTCCCCTGTGGATGAGGGCATCTTCAAAAAGCTCGGCATGCATCTGACCTGCGAACCCAAGACGGAGGCAAAGGACGACCGGAAATGACGGGCTGAAACAGAAACCTGCGAAGCGGACTCCGCTTCCCGGGAAACGGCAGAAAAAGCCGGCGGATCCGCCGGCTTTTTTATATTTTCCTCAGGATTTTAGAGGTCAGAGCCTTGTCTTATAATTTCCCAGAACGGAGACTCCTTCGTCGATCACCATGAACGCATGCGGGTCATGCCTGTAAATGATATTTCTCAGCTGGCTCAGTTCATACTTGGAAGCCAGGATATACAGCACATGCACGGGCTCCTGCGTATAGGCGCCCACCGCTTCCCATCTGGTCACGCCGCGGTCCAGCTCGGAAAAGATCTCCTTCTCCATCTCCTCATCCTTCTTCTTGGTGATGACACGGACCTCCACATTGATGGTCTGCGCGTGTACCTTGTCAATGGCGAACGCGCTGACGAAAGCGTAGATCAGGGAATAGATCACGGTGGGGATGTTGAACAGGAACAGGCACACGCCGTACAGCACCACGTTGACAGCCATGTTGACCCGGCCAACCCGGAAATCCCTGCGCCATTTGATGAGCATCATGCCCACGATATCCGTTCCGCCCAGGGAGCCGCCGCATTTCAGCGCCAGTCCCATGCCAACGCCGCAGATCATGCCTCCGATCACGCAGCAGGCCAGTCTGTCGTCCGGCAGGATGGGCTGATCCGGAATGGGGATCAGAGAGAGCAGCACGGTCACGATGGTGACGCATACCACCGTCTTTGCAAAAAATCTGCGGCCGATCCGCTTCATGGACAGAAGCAGAATGGGTGCGTTGATCAGATAATAGATCACGCCGGCGATATCAAAATTCTGAACGGGCAGATGCATATAATCCACCAGCACGGTCCGGATGACCTGCGCGAAGCCCATGATCCCTCCGCTGTAAAGAGATACCGGGACGATAAAAAGATTGATCCCCAGCGCGTAGATCACCGCTCCTCCCATGGCTCCGAGAAAACGGTTGATCTGATACCATTTCCAGTACTTTTCAATTTCAAGAAGTTTCTGTGATGCGTGTTCCATGGCTCCCTCCTGCGTTTCCGGCCGGCAGGCCGCCCGAAGCGGCTTTCTGCCCTGTCATGCTTTTGCTTCTATTATAACCGGTCGGCGGAGGTTTTGCACCTGTTTTCCTCATTTATTCTCCGGCCTGATTTCCTCCAGGAGCCAGACGGTCATCTGGGTGACGCTCCGGTTCGCCCAGGCGAAATAGGGGATGAGATGCAGCTTTACGGTTTTCCGCTTCTTTTTCGGCGGCAGATACAGCTCGTCCGTCTCTTCTCTTACGGCAGCGTCCAGCTCCAGTTCCGGCAGCACAGTTCCTTCCAGCCGCTTTTCCCGGACCGCGCCCTCCTGCTTTGGATCGATCCTCACATCTCTCAGCGGGATCTCTTCATTATCGATCCCTTCCGCGCAGAATACCAGAGGCCCTCTGGACACCGCAACCCTTCCGCAGGTATCGATCACCCTGGGATTGGACTCCCAGAAGCGGATGCTCATATCCAGTTCCAGAAGAATACAGTCTCCCTCTTTCCATTCCCTCTCTATGAAGACATAGCCTTTCCGGGGCTGCGCTTCCACCATTTCTCCATTGACGCTCACCTTCCAGCGCTCCGACCAGGCAGGGATCCGCAGCGCGATCGCGCAGGTTCCTTCCGTTTCCGTTATGATCCTGACGTTTCCGTCATAAGGGTATCCGGTTTCCTGTTTCAGCCTCATCCGGCCGGATTCCGTCTCTGCCTCCCCTTCCGCATCCATGTAGCAGTGGGCATAGATCGTATTTCCGGAAACGGAATACATATAGTCGGCAATGGATCCCACAAAGCGGAGCAGGTTCGGAGGGCAGCAGGAGCAGTCAAATACCTTCACTCTGCTCAGGATGGGCAGATGCTCCTGCAGTCCCTTTGCCCTTGACGCGTTGAACGCGTTTCTCGCGGGATCCGCAGCCACAGGATTCTCATAAAAGAAGCTGTCTCCCGACAGGGATACGCCGGAAAGCACCGTATTGTAGATCGCCCTTTCCGCACAGTCCGCGTAGCGTCCGTCCGCTTCCAGCAGCCACATCCTGCGGCAGAACATGGCCAGCGCGATGGAAGCGCAGGTTTCATTGTACGCGGTATATTCCGGCAGATCATAGTCGAAGGTAAAGGATTCTCCCCGGTGGGTGGAGCCGACTCCTCCGGTGATGTACATCCGTTTCCTGGTGATATTCTCAAACAGCGTCCGGCATACCTGCGCCATTTCCTCATCCTGATCGATCCTGGCCTGATCCGCCATGGCGCTGTACAGATACAGGGCTCTCACGCTGTGTCCCTCAGCGGTTTTCTGCTGCCGGACCGGAAGGTGGGACTGCATATGCTCCTGATCCGCAAATTCATAGGTCCCGTCCCTGTCGCTGGTTCCCCTCGTGTCCACAAAATATTCCGCCAGTTCCCGATAGCTTTCCTTACCGGTGTATTCATAAAGCCGGTACAGGGCAAGCTCGATCTCCTCATGGCCGGGCGTATCAAAGGCGGCAGAATGCTCCTGCCGGAATACCCGGTCGATCAGCGCCGTATATTTTTCCGCGATCTCCAGCAGCTTTTTCTTCCCTGTCGCCTGGGCATAGGCGACCGCCGCCTCGATCAGATGGCCGGCACAGTACAGCTCATGGTCCGTCCTGCGCTGAAATCTCTCTTCCGGTTCCACAGCGGTAAAATAACTGTTCAGATAGCCGTCTTCCCACTGCTGCTTCTCCATACGGCCGACAAGGTCATCCACCTTTGCTTCCAGTTTTTCATCCTTTTGCTTCAGCAGGAAATACGCCGCTCCCTCGATCCATTTCACCACGTCGGAATCCCAGAAAATGTGGGGCTTATTCGGCATTCCCTCCTTCCAGGAGCAGTTCAGCGCTTCAAAGCGTCCCGTTTCCTCAAAGCGGTCATATACCGCATCCACGGTCACCCTTCGGAACAGCTCCTGCTTCTCCTTCCAGAAGCCTCCCGTGATGTCCAGATCCTGACAGGTTACCCGTCTGTCCTTTTCTTCCCTCATATCTCCCTCTTTTTCCGCCGCCGTAAGGCGGCATAAAATTTCTTCCAGAAAGCAGGCTGCCTTCCTCCCCTTCCCCCGTCTCTTTTGCATGGATCAGCCGCTGGCAAGAGCGCCCTCTTCCTCCCGGAAAAACCGGAATGGGACCGGCTTTCTGTTTTCATAATAATAGAGCGCCGGAAAGCCGATTTCCTTCAGCATTTCACAGGCCTGTGCCAGCATATGGCCCGTCTTTTGCGCCGCATGCGCGTCGGAACCCACCGTAATAAGATATCCGCCCATCGCGCGGTATTGCTCAATGATCCTTCTTGTCGGCATAAAGGCATCATACCTGGAACCCTTATTGGATGTATTGATCTCCAGGGCGATCTTTTTTTCAATGATCTGCCTGAGTATCCGGATGATCTGG
>CALWGL010000016.1 GCA_944380025.1 uncultured Lachnospiraceae bacterium | reverse complement strand
GGATCAGGCTGAAGCCGGAAACGGTCCTTTCCCATCTGAACGGATACCGGGAGGATGGGACGGATGTGATCGGGGTATATCCCCTTCTGCCGGACGGGACCTGCCGGTTTCTGGTATTCGATTTTGACAACCATGAAAAAGGCGCGGAGAAGGAGGACTTTGCCAATACGGACCATTCCTGGCGGGACGAGGTGGATGCGCTGCGCCTGATCTGCCGTCAGAACGGGATCGACGCGCTGGTGGAGCGCTCCCGGTCCGGACGGGGAGCCCATGTGTGGATTTTCTTCCGAAGGCCCGTGGATGCGGCCGCAGCAAGAAATTTCGGCTTTTTGCTTCTGGATAAGGGGCTTTCCGCCATAAATCTGAAATCTTTTCATTATTATGACCGGATGTATCCGTCGCAGGACGCATCGGACTCCCTGGGAAATCTGGTGGCTCTGCCCCTTCAGGGACAGGCGCTGAAGGCGGGAAACAGCGCCTTCGTGGATGAAAACTGGAACGCTTTTCCGGACCAGTGGGGAAAGCTGTTTGAAACCGCCAGACTGACGAGAGAGGATGTGGAGCGCCTTACGTTCCGATGGCAGACGGAGCTTTCCGGAAATCGGGAGGCTTCGTTTTATGCCGACCCGAAGAAACGTCCGAAGCCATGGAACCGGAAAGAGGAGTTTGTCAGGTCCGACGTGACGGGAAGGCTGCACATCGTCCTTGCGGACGGCGTCTATGTGGACGCGCTGAATCTGCAGCCCCGTCTGCAGAATCAGATCCGTGCGCTCGCCGCCTTTGACAATCCGGTTTTCTACAAAAATAAACGTCTGGGCTATTCCAATTACTACAATTTCAGCACGGTTTATTTGGGAGAGGATACGGAGGGCTATATCAAAATTCCCCGCGGACTTCTGGAAACGCTC
This sequence comes from uncultured Lachnospiraceae bacterium, assembly GCA_944380025.1. Lineage (GTDB taxonomy): Bacteria > Bacillota > Clostridia > Lachnospirales > Lachnospiraceae > Eisenbergiella. The sequence goes on along the minus strand of CALWGL010000016.1, from coordinate 24,780 downwards.
ACTCAAAAATGTGAGCAGGCAGGGATCGTTTATGACGTTGAGGATCACAGGGAAAAGGGAAGGCCCATCCGCGTTTCCTTCCGGGGAGAGCTGAGAGAGCAGCAGAAGCCGGCGGCGGAGAGCCTGCTTTCCGGAGACATCGGCGTGCTCAGCGCGGCCACCGCCTTTGGAAAAACGGTTGTCTGCAGCTATCTGATCGCCAGAAGGCGTGTGAACACGCTCATCCTTCTGGAAAGTACGGATCTCATTTCCCAGTGGGAGGAGGAGCTGAACCGGTTTTTAAAGATTGACGAGGACGCGCCGGAATACCGCACCAAAACCGGACGCGTCAAAAAGAGGAACAGTGTCATTGGAACTCTGAAGGGCGGCAGGGATACTCTGACGGGAATCATCGACATCGCCATGATCGGCTCCCTTTATAAAAAGGGCGAATTTCATGAAAGGCTCAATTCCTACGGCATGGTCATCATGGACGAATGCCATCACGCCGCATCCGCTACGGCGCAGGAGATCCTGAAAAAGGTGAATGCCAGGTATGTATACGGCGTTTCCGCTACGCCGGTACGCAGCGACAGCCTGGAAAAGATCAACTTTTTTCTGCTCGGGCCGGTACGGCACAAATATACGGCGCTGGAGCGGACTGCCGAACAGGGGATCGATTATCTGGTTTATCCGAGATATACCAGAACGGTGGATTTTTCAAACAAAACGGATACCAACGCGGCATACGCGCTGATCAGTGAAAATGCGGATAGAAACCGGCAGATCGCGGAGGATATCCGCGCCTGTGTGAAAACAGGCCGGAATCCGGTGATACTTACCCGCTATAAGGAGCAGGCAAGACTCATCTACGGACAGGTTCAGGACGACGCGGACGCGGTTTTTCTCCTGTACGGGGATCAGTCGGCGAAGGAAAACGAGGAAGTCAGAAGGAGACTGAAGGAGCTGCCGCCGGAGAAAACCATGATTTTAATCGCCACCGGACAGAAAATCGGGGAAGGCTTCGACTGTCCCAGGCTGGATACCCTGATGCTGGCGGCTCCGGTCTCCTTTGCCGGGCGGCTGGAGCAGTATGTGGGCAGACTGAGCCGGGAATATGGAGGAAAGAAGCGGGTGGTCGTGTATGATTATATCGATGCCCACATCCCGGTTTTTGAGGGAATGTACAGGAAAAGACTGAAAACCTATAAAAAGATCGGCTTCCGAGTCATTTCTGATCCGGCGATGGAAAAGCAGGAGGCAAACGCCATCTATGATGCCGAAAGCTTTGCGGATGTGTTTGAGCGGGATCTGGTGGAAGCGGATCGTGAAATCGTCATTTCCAGTCCTGATCTGATTTCAGAGAAGGTGGACCGCCTCATCCGGCTGGTAAAGCCCAGACAGGAGGCCGGAGTAACGGTTACGGTAATTACGGATGTGCCGGAAAACAACGTCTTTGGCAACGCGGAATATCTGCATGCCCTGACCTGCCGGATGCAGGCGGCCGGAATCCGGGTTCTTTGGGCGGAGGAACCGGCGGAGTGTTTCGCGGTGATGGACCGCGTTCTGGTCTGGCACGGCGGAGTGAATCTTCTGGGAAAGGAAGACGTCTGGGGAGACGGCCTGATCCGGGTCAGGGATGAAAAGGCTGCGGCGGAGCTGATGGAGATGGGGCTGGCGGCGGTGCAGGAAAATTGAATTTTGCGTTCAATGACAATCTTCAACCTTTATGCTATTCTCAGTTCAACCCAAAAACAGAGACAGATACGGAGTGAATCAGGGACTGTTCACGCCGTCCGCATGGGAAGAACAGGAGGAAGCCATGAAGGTAAGAAGAGATTTTGTGACGAATTCAAGCAGCAGCAGTTTTATCCTTGCCAGAAGAGAGGAGCTGACGGAAAAGCAGAAAGAGGCCATCGTTGATTTCGTGGAGGAAAGGATGCTGGGAGAGAAGCTGCTCACTCCTCAGAGCACCGAAGAGGAGATCTGCGCGGTATTTGAGGAAAATTATATCGAAGAAGAGATGCAGGACAGGATCCGGCAGGCTCTGAAAGCGGGGAAAACGGTCTATTCTGACTGGGTGGTGTTTGAGTGCTGCGAGAACGATTATGCGGAAATGATGGAAAATCTGTGGGATTGTCTGGCCGAAACCGGAAAAGAAGATTTTGAGATCATCGACGGAGATCTCACTTACTGACGCCTATGAAGATCAGAAGAGACAGGAATTTTATCTCCCTTTTTGATGAAAAGACCGGATTTTATATGAGAAGCGGTGTGCTGGAGAATGGGAAGGACACCGGAAGAGATCCCTTTATGGCGGAATTTCCGGAGCTTCTGGATGTGGGGATTATGGGGCACTGTCGGCATGGACGCAGCGGACTTTGCCTGCAGGCGGGAGTGGAGTGCTATCAGGACGGACTTCACAGCAGGAAGGATAATATGGCGCTCGATGATTTCCGGGAAATTGTGAGGCAGTGCAGGAAGCGTACCTGGCAGTTTGCGCTTGGCGGCTGTGGAGATCCGGATCAGCATGAGCATTTTGAGGAGATCCTGCGGATCAGCAGAGAGGCCGGTATCGTTCCGAATTTTACCACATCAGGCCTGGGGATGACGAAGGAGACGGCAGAGCTGTGCCATCGTTACTGCGGTGCTGTGGCGGTGAGCTGGTACCGCAGCGGATATACGCGAAACGCCTTAAAGCTTCTGATGGAAGCGGGGGTGAAAACGAACATCCATTATGTGCTGAGCCGGGATTCCGTGGAGGAAGCGCTCGACCGCCTGCAGAACCACGGATTTCCCCAGGGAGTCAACGCGGTCATTTTTCTCCTTCACAAACCGGTGGGCCTCGGAACAGCTGAGAAGGTCATACCGGAAGACTTCGGGCTTTTCCGGAAGCTGGTCCGGCTGACGGGGGAGAAACGCTTTGACTGGAAGATCGGCTTTGATTCCTGCAGCGTGCCCGCTCTTTTGCGGGACGGTGCAGGAATAGACCCTTCCTGCCTGGATACCTGCGAGGGAGCCAGATGGTCCGCGTATATTTCGCCGGATATGAAAATGATGCCCTGCAGCTTCGATAACCAGGAGCTGCGCTGGGCGGTGGATCTGAGGACGCATTCCATGGAGGAAGCGTGGAGAAGCGCGGAGTTTGAAGCGTTCCGGGAGCATTTCCGACGAAGCTGTCCGGACTGCGACATACGGGAAGGCTGTATGGGAGGCTGTCCCATCCGCCCGGAGATCGTGCTGTGCGGACGGCGCAGGAAAAAAGCGGAGGGCGCTGCTGTCTGAATCCGGAACTACCGGACAGCGGAGATTTATGATACAAGGAGAAAGCACATGGAAGAGATGCTGGTCACCCAGGCCCTGGACGAAAGGGATCTGCTGGTGAAGAAGATCAATGATAAGATACAGAAGGCAAGCTTCGTGGATACGATGAAGCATAATCAGGATAAGGTATTTGCGAATCAGACCGGGAAAGATGTTTATGTGGGACAGGCGGAGTCTGCCTATCAGCAGATCACGGATCTGATCGCAAGATACCAGAAAATCGATGCCGCCATCACGGAATCCAACGCGAAGACATGGATCGAGACCGTTTACGGGAGCTATACGGTAGCCGCAGCGATCTCTCTGAGAAGCCGTCTGCGCGGAGCGGGAACCTATGGGGATGAAGCGGATTTTGAGGGACGGCTTTCCAGGAAGATGGAAGAAGAATATCAGTCCAGGATCCAGTTTATGGATCAGAAGAACCGTCAGCTCCAGACGACTGCGGAAGAGATGAGGCTGAGCATTCTGGGACGGGAAAACAAGAGCAGAGAAGAGAAGCCTCTGGAGGTGGTGGAAGCCTATGTGAGGGAGAATACCACAGAGCTGGTGGATCCTCTCTGCGTGAAACAGAGGATTTCCGAATTTACCGATAAAAGAGATTCTCTTCTGCGGGAGCTGGACACCAGGATCAAGGTGTCCAATGCGACCACCACGATCCGTATCTGACAGGAGCTGCCTGCAGTACGAAAGCTTTAAACCTGATTTCCCTGTAACAGGGTTACGTTACGAATCTGGAAAACAACCGCAAGTTGTTTTAAAAAGAAGTAGCTCAGCGGGTAGAGCGTATGGCTGATAACCATATTGTCGGGGGTTCGATTCCTCCCTTCAGAACCGGATGTTTTGGGCTTTTGGTTTTGTGTGACCTCTTACCTGTGAAGGAGAAACGGTTGTGATCAGAAATGGTGATACAGAAACAACGAACCTTTGCCGCAGGCATGGCAGCATGCCGAAATCCATGAAGCAGGTCCGGCGGTAAATCAGTTGGCCATAAGCTTTCCTCATGGCTGTATTGCAGGCAAAAAAAATGGATGGGGCAGTCTTCGGACTGCCTCATCTGTGCAGAAATTTTCTGCGATATTACCGGGATAAACCGGCATAGTTTTCCAGAACCTGCCGGACATAATCTGTTCTCAGACTGAGCATGGCTGCAATTTCCTGCTCTGTCTTTCCATCCAGATGAAGCCGGATGATATCAAGGGCCATCTTAATGCCTTCCTGTCGCCCCTCTTCCCGTCCTTCTTCCCGTCCCAGTTCAATATTTTCCCGGTCTCTCTGCATTAACGTCATATACTCCACCTCCATTTTCGGATTCTGCTTCACTTCGATTACTTTCCGATGGATCTGCCGGATCAGCGGGCTCTTTGCCCGCGCGGCAAAGCGATCCGTGGTGTCCTCCACATAGGCGAGAAACTCCTTCATTTCCTCGTCCACATCGTCCATCGTCCCTCTGGTATTCAGAAAGATTTTCACGCTCTCATCTCCCAGAGAAAGGGAAAGATTTTCTTTGCACCGGTTTTCAAAGGTATAAATGTGTCTGCCGTCGCAGAAGGGATCGAAGGTGCAGAGGAAGATCACATAGGCCATTTTCAGGTTAATATAGTCTTCTCCTGCCGCGATCAGATCCAGGTCGATGCTGCCGGCGTAATACCTCGTTCGTTTTGGAAGACTGCGCTTTTTGCTGCACTGCATCTCGATATTATAAACGGTGCCCTCATCGTCGTTCACATATACGTCCAGGCGGACGCCCTTGCCTTCAAAAAGAATATCGATGGTGCGCTGCGCAGTGGGAGCCGAGATTCTCCGGATGGAAACCCGCAGGATCTTTTCCAGCACCCGGCGGCAGATCTCGCTGTCGGCCATGACCTTTGCGAAAAGAAAATCATCGCTCAGATTCAGGGTTTGGATGGTTTTTTCCATATGGTTTCTCCTTTTAGTATAGCATTGTTTGGGTGAAATGTCAGTGAAAGTATGGTTTTGAATAAAGATTGAATAAAGATTTTATGAATTTAAGAAAAAAGAATGGATCTCAAGATATTTCCTACTATATCATTTGTCTGGCGACTTGTAAATATGGACAAAAAATACAGAATATTTAAAATATTCCGACTATTCATAAAATTCAGAAAATATGTTTTCTAAACGCCTGATTACAGAATTTTCTCTAAATGGCGGATCTACGGTATTTTTCCGAATGGAAGTATCTGCGGTTGTCCGAAGAAAAGAAGCATGATATCCTGAAAAAAGAGAAAGAAAAACGGCCCCTTCTGCCGGGGCCGGCACACAAAAAAGGAGAACGGGAAGGCATGAAGATGAAATCAGGAAAAACGCCGAAGCTTCTGCTCTTCGATCTGGACGGTACGCTGCTTCGGGATGACAAAACCATTTCCGACCGCACGGGGAAAGCTTTGAGAGCGTGCCGGGAAAAGGGCCTTCTGATCGGCGTATCCACCTCCCGGGGTGAGGCGAACTGCATGACATTTCTGGAGGAGGTGCGGCCGGATCTTGTCATTTCCAGCGGGGGAGCGCTGGTGAGGTATGCGGGGGAGGATATTTACCGGGAAGATTTTTCGGAAGGAGAGACCCGCCGAATGATCGAAGCTGCGCGGAGCGTGTGCGGAGAAGACTGCGAGATCACGGCGGATACGCCGGAGGGGCATTTCTGGAATTACAGTCTGGATCCGCTGCAGTGGGATCCCAGCTGGGGAGGCAGCATTTATACGGATTTTCAGGACTTTTCTCATCGCTGTCTGAAGCTGTGCGTGCAGATCTTTCATCCGGAGCAGGCGGGACGGCTGAAGGAGATGCTTCCGGACTGTGACTGCGTCCGGTTTTCCGATGGGGAATGGTATAAATTTACCAGAAGGACGGCCACCAAGGAGCGGGCGATCCTTGCTTTCTGTGATTTTTCCGGGATATCCGCAGAAGAAATCGCGGCCTTTGGGGATGATTTTGTGGATATCGGCATGCTGAAGCTGTGCGGTCTGGGGATAGCGATGGGAAACGCCATCGAAGAGGTGAAGGAGGCCGCGGATCTGGTGATCGGAAGCAATGAGGAGGAAGGGATCGCGCATTTCCTGGAGGAGGGGATCCTTAACAAATCTTAATCTTTTTCCGGGCAGAATCTTCAGCTTTTCCGGATAATATGAATATACCGAAGCCCGCCGCAGCGCCCTGGATCATGCGCGTGGGAAAAGGAATGTATATTTATATGATGGAATGCCTGAAAGGCGGTGCTTTCCATGAGGCGGCGCGCGGATGGCAGGAAGGAGACTGGAAATGAAAAAGAAAATCGTGGAACTGATCGGTATCATGAGCGTTGTGTCCATGCTGGCCGCCGGCTGCGCCGGAGGTTTGGGAGGAGCCGGGAGCCTGGGAAAGCAGGACTCCGGACAGGACTATGCAGAAGAGCAGAGTGAACAGGAGGAGCTGGAAGCGAGCATGGAGGGAATATCGGAGGATCCTGCGGGGACGCAGAGCGCCGCGGAAGGAACCGAAACGGATGCCGGATCCGATACGGGAGCGAATGCGTCCGCCGCAGCCTGGCTGCCGCAGGGCGTGAAGCAGCAGCCTTCGGAAAAAGAGCCCAATGAAATGGTGCGCACCGCGCTCATTGATACGTATCAGATTCCGGAAGACGAGTGGGATATGACCAGATATTATTATAATTATGTGGATCTCAACGAGGATGGAAGCGACGAGATCTTCGCGCTTGCCGTGGGGCCTTCCGTGAGCGGATCGGGCGGTTCCTGCGCGCTTCTTCTGGATGCGGACGGGGCGGTCCTGCAGGAGTTTTCGCTGGTGAATCCTCCGGTCCTGGTAACGGATGAGATCATCGACGGATACCATGCGCTGGCGCTGGAGCGCTCCGGCGGCGGAACGGAATCGGAGGTGGTTCTTCTGCCTCACGGAAACGGCGTTTACGCGGGCGTTTCGGAGACCGAGACCATTGTGGATCCGGCATCTCTTACCGGAACGGCCATCCTCTGCAACGACCTGGCGGCGGATCTGGAGAGCGGGGAATTTCTGAATCTGGCGGAGTGAGATACCGGAAGGCCGGTATGTTTCCGCGGGAAAGTATAAGAAGGAAATTAAAATAAGAGATGGAACATTTTTCCGATCTGTTCTATAATGACATCTATAAGCTTTTCATGAACAGTGAAGAAAAAACGGCAGGAAATCGGATATCCTGCGCGCAAAGAAGGAATTCAACATGCAGAGACTTGATGCGATCAATGAGGCATCCTATCTTTCCGTTCCAAATGCTTCCATCTACAGAAAGATCATGCGCCTGTTTTACAGGGAATATGAGAAAATGCGCTTCCAGCTTTACCGGGAGGATATCTATGCGCTCGTGAAGGAGGAAGAGGAATTTTCCGATTATACCATGGCCCAGCTGGAGCAGGACCTGGATGCGCTGGTGAAGTGGAAGAACCTGACGCCGATCCAGGATCCTGGGCGGGTCTATACGATTGCGGACTATAAGAACAGGCAGTATCGCTATACCATGTCCGAATATGCGGTGGAAATTGAAAGGATGACAGTGCGGCTGGAAAACCTGTTTCTGGAATCCGGAAATCTTTCCACCAATTTTTTCGTGCGGCTGGAAAGAAGCCTGGAGGAAGCGGAGGGGATGGGGCAGGCTCCTCTGAAAGAGGTAAATGAGTGGTGGAATCTTCTGCAGGAGGATTTCAAGCGGCTGAACCAGAATTATCAGGACTATCTGCGGGATTTCTATTCCGGCAGGGCGGACCGGCTGATGAAGTCGGTGGAATTCGTGCTTCATAAGGATAAATTTATCAAATATCTGAATGAGTTCGTCCAGGAGCTGCAGAAGCATTCCAGAAGGATCGCCCAGCTTCTTGAGAAGCATATGGAGCGGATGGAAGGTGAGATCCTGGAGCGTGTGGTGCAGAGCGAGCTGGATATTCCGCATGCGGTTTCCGAATATCGCGGAAATGCGGAACCGTCCATCCGGGAGAACGTGACCGGAAAATGGGAATCTCTGAAAAACTGGTTTCTGGATACGCCGGAGCATGAATGCGAGGCAAAAAAGGTGCTGCAGATCACAAATGACGTGATCCGCAGCATCATCCAGAATGCGGCTCTTATTGTACAGATGCAGAACTGGGGAATCAGCAGGAAGGAGGATTACCGGAAATTTCTGGAGCTTTTTCTGAAATGTGAGGATCTGGAGGAAGCGCACCGGCTATCCGCCCATGTATTTGGAATTCAGAAGATCGAGCATTTTCGGACGAATGAACAGCGGGAATCGGACGCGGTGGGAAAAAGCGTTTATGAGGAAGCGCCGGCGGAATTTCTGCTGAAGCCGCACACCAGGGCATATCGGGAGAAAAAGGACCGACACGGTTTTGCGGACAAGTCTTTGGAAAAGCTGATGCAGAGACAGCAGTATCTGCAGCTTGCCGAACGGCAGAGAGAGGTCGTTTTCCGTTACATCAGGGATAACCGCATTGTCTTTGCAAAGATCGGGGAGACGGTTTCCGAGGCGACGAAGAACATATTTCTGCAGTGGATCAGTCTCGCGAATATGAGCCCGGAAGGAAAAGGAAGAACGGAATACGGGCAGGAGTACAGGCTGATCCGGCAGGAGGGGAACTGCGTTTTAAGGTGTGAGGATGGAAATCTTACCATGCCGGCCTATGTTATGGAGTTTCAATAAGGATGAACGAGCTGAGAACATTGCTGGAGGAATTCTGGATCTGCAGGGACGCGGATAAGGAACAATATTACAGGGTCAGGCGGGATGTGCCCGATTTTCAGAAATTTGTCAGAGAACAGCTGGGCTGGAAGCTGATCCACACGGAGAATCTGATCAAGCTGGAAAAGGTTCCCGCCCACGCGGAAGGCTTCATGGGGATCCAGGAATTTACGGAGATCCGGGATTACTGTATCCTGTGCGTGGTGCTCATGTTTCTGGAGGACCGGGAGGAAGAGGAACAGTTCCTTCTGTCGGAGCTGATCGATTATGTGGAGACGCAGCTGAAGGCTTTCCTGCAGATCGACTGGACGTCCTTTACTCAGAGAAAATCACTGGTAAGGGTGCTTCAGTATCTGGAGAAGCTGCATGTACTGCGGGTCTATGAGGGCAGCAGCGAGGCCTTCGGCCAGGAAGCGGGACGGGAGGTCCTGTATGAAAATACGGGCTATTCCAAATATTTTGCCACAAGCTTTCCCCGCGATATTTCCGGATACGGATCCTGGCAGGACTTCGAGAAGGCGGATTTTGAGGAGCTTTCTCAGGAGCGGGGGCAGGGACGGGTGCACCGTGTATACAGGCAGCTGGCGGCCTGTCCGGCCATGTACTGGGAGGAAAATGACGATGCGGACGCGCTCTATCTGAAAAACCAGAGGCAGTGGGTATCCCGATATCTGGGAGAAAATCTGGGCGGAAGGCTGGATATTCATAAAAACGCGGCTTTCTGGATGCTGGAGGAGGATGCGTTCGGGGCGGTTCATCCAAGAGACGCCATGCTTCCCGAAGCGGTGCTTCTGTTCTGCGCGTATATCCAGAATCTTCTGGAGGCAGGAAGGCTGGAAAGGCAGGAGAATGAGACGGTCATCCTGGAGCGTGCTGCCTTTGAGGCCCTGTGGATCGAGCTGCGGGACGGCTGGAAGACGGCCTGGAGCAAGGAATACCGGGAGATGGATGACGGAAAACTGCTGGAAAATGTGAGGCGGTACATGAAGGACTGGATGCTGCTGCGGGAAGAAGGGGACTGGTGCATCCTTCTTCCCGCAGTCGGAAAGCTGAAGGGCTATTATCCGGATGATTTTCAGAAAGGAACAGAGGCATGAACAACCGATGGAAGATGAACCGGATCGGGTTCGTTAATTTCTGGCTTTATGATGAGGAAGACTTTTTGTTCGAGGACGGCAGGCTGCTCCTTCGCGGGCAGAACGGCTCCGGCAAATCGATCACGACCCAGAGCTTCATTCCGTTCATTCTGGACGGCGACCGGACGCCGAGCCGTCTGGATCCCTTCGGCTCCAGCGACCGGAGAATGGAGTACTATTTTCTGGGAGAGGAGGGGAAGGACGAATCCACCGGCTATCTTTTTCTGGAGTTTCAGAAGACGGAAGAAGCGGATGGAGAAAAAAGCGTCCGGTACCGCACGATCGGCATCGGACAGCGCGCCAGACGGGGCAGGCCGATGGACTTCTGGGGATTTCTCATTCTGGACGGGCGCAGGATCGGACAGGAGCTGTGGCTGTATAAGCAGACAGGCAGCGTGAAGATCCCTTACGACAGACGGGACTTAAAGCAGGTACTCGGAGAAGAAAATCCGGTCACGGACAGCCCGAGCGAATACAAGAAGCTGGTGAATCAGCATATTTTCGGCTTTCGGAAGCTGGAGCAGTATGAGCAGTTCATCCGGCTTCTGGTGAAGGTGCGCGCGCCGAAGCTTTCCAAGGAGTTCAAGCCCACGAAGGTATATGAGATCCTGAACGATTCTCTGCAGACGCTGACGGATGAGGATCTGCGCCCTATGGTGGACGCCATGGAGAAGATGGATGAGATTCAGGAAAGCCTGGACAGGCTGAAAAGAGCCTTCGGAGACGTGCGGATCATACGGACGGAGTACACGCGTTATAATCAGTTCATGCTGGCAAAAAAGGCGCAGGCCTATCTTTCCAGAAAATCGGATGTGGAAAAGGCACAGGCGCAGCTGGAGGCTCAGCTTGCCGTAGCGCAGGAGATTCAGGAGCAGCAGAGGGAAAATGGGGAAAGGCTGAACGCGCGCAGGGAAAGAGAACGGCTGGCCCGCGCGGAACGGGACAGCCTGCTGGACGACAGGCTGAAGGATATGGATGTCAGGCTGGAGACGGCAAGAAGGGAGCGTCAGGAGGCCAGGGAGCGGGAAAGCCAGTGGGAGAAAAAGGCAGAGGATTACAACGGAAAGATTTTTGCCGCCGAGAGGAAGGAAAGAGAGCTTCAGGATGAGCTTTCCGGTAGAGAGGAAGAGCTGCAGGAGGAAAGGGCGCAGCTTCAGGAGCGGCAGGAGGTGCTGCAGTGGAACGGACATTCCGATGCGGCCGTCATGCTTGAAGAAGGGCGGCTGTCCGGTATGCCGGAGATCACGAAGCGCCTGATGGAATATGAAAAAAATCTGGCCGAAGGGAAAAAGAGGATCCATGCCTTCGCGGAAGCGTCCGGACAGTATGAAGAGGCTGCTTTTGCGCTGGAGCAGGTGAAAAAGGAAAGGGCAGAGCAGGAAAAGAAGCGGCAGCTTTCTGAAAAAAGGCTGCAGGACAGTCAGGACGACTGGATCAGCCTGTTATATGAAAAGGCTGACAGAGCCGTGGAGTGGAAACCGGAAAGAAGCGTTCTCAGAGAGGCGGAAGAGCTGGCACGGGAATACGGATCCGTTTCCGACGCGGGAGAGATCCAGGAGCTTCTGCGCCGGGACTATGAGGGGCAGCGGCTGGGACTTCTGCGCCTGCGGGAGGAAAAGGAAAGGAGCCGTCAGGATGGAGAACTCACCCTGAAACAGGCAAGAGAGGAGCTGCTTGCGGTTCAGAACGCGCCGGAGCTGGAGCCGGAGCGGGGAGAGCTGATCGGGCGATCCAGAAGGGCGATGGAGGAAGCGGGAATCCGGGCAGTCCCCTTTTATAAGGCCGTGGAATTCGCGGATGGACTGGAACCGGCCGCCTGCGCGGTAATGGAAGCGCAGTTAAAGAGCATGGGGCTTCTGGACGCGCTGGTGGTGCGGCCGGAGGATCTTATCCGGATCGAAAAGGAATGCCCGGAGTTTCTGGACAGCGTGATCTGCGTGGATGAAGCGGAGAATGCCGGAGCACAGGCTTCCAAAGACGCCGCAGATCAGCCCTTTGCCGGCCTGACGGTAAATACAGAGCTGGAGGATGGCCTCCGGAAGGAAACAGCCCGTATCCTGCGCCATATCCGGAGCGTTCGGACGCCCGGGGAATGGCTGCGGGGAGGACTTCGGGACGGCCTTTCTGAAAGCCGCCCTGCCATCGGAGAGAGCGGCTTTTTCCGCCAGGGGGCTCTGCTGGGAAAGGCCTGGCAGGAGGGCGAAGCGGAATATGTGGGTCAGCTTGCGCGGAAGAGGAAGAAGGAACAGAAGATCAGACAGCTGACGGAACGGATTTCGGAGCTGGAAGCGCTTGTGGAGGGGCTGTCCGGAGAGCTTTCCGTGCTGGCCGGGCGTCTGGACACGCTGGAGAAGGAGTACAGGGAGCTTCCCGATTTTTCGGAAATCAACGACGCACTGGAAAAGCTGCGGGAATGCGTGCTGCAGCTGGAGCTGCTGAACGGACAGTTCTCAGAGCGGGAGCGGAAGGCGCAGGAGGCGGAGCAGAGGAAGAACCGGTGCTGGCAGGAGATGCTGCAAAGCTGCAAAGCGCTGCCCTATGGAAGAACAGAGGAAGAATATGAGGAAGCGCAGGATGCGCTGAGGGAATATGAAGGAATCTGGAGGGAATGCCGGGAAACGATCCTGCGGCTTCAGCAGGCACGGGAACGGCTCAGGGAGCAGCAGGACCGTCTGGAAGAGGACCGGCAGGCGCTGGACGACGCTCTGGCAGAAAAGCAGCGCTGCGGCGGCAGAGTCCGGGAGTGTGAGATCCGCATCCGTCAGTATGAGGAATACCTGAACCGGCCGGAGATCCGGGAAAAAGCGGAACGGCTGAAAACACTGAACGAGGAGCTGGAGCAGATCAGCAAAGATTGCCGGGATCTTGAGAAGGAGCTTGCGAAACTTGAGGAGAGGCTCCTTCATATAACAGAGGCAGAGCCAGAGAAAAAAGCAGCGCTGCAGCGTGCGATCGGAGAGGAGACCTGGCTCCGGAAATACTTTGAAGAGGAGCTCTCCCTGAAGCTGGTTTTCGACAGAGAGGCTGCTTCTTTGCCGGACTGCGCGCAGAAGGCGCTTGGTTTTCTGAGAGAGAGCGATAAGAACCGGGAGCCTGCGGATATGCTGCAGTCCCTGTATCAGGTATTCCAGAAATACAACGGCAGCCTGGCAAGCTACGGAACCTCTCTGGAGGACTGCTTCGGAATGGAAGAAGCGGCGGAGCAGGTACCGGGAGCGCTCCGGAAGCGGGTGCGCGTCGCCTCCGTCTGGAATGGGAAAAAAGTGTATCTGGAGGAATTTTATCAGATCCTGAAAAATGCCATTGATGAAACGCAGCTTCTGATTCAGGAGAAGGACAGGGAGCTGTTCGAGGACATTCTCTCCCAGACCATCAGCCAGCAGCTTACGGACCGGATCGCGGAAAGCCGCAGATGGGTGGCGGACATGTCGAAGCTGATGCGGGATATGGATACTTCCATGGGACTGAGCTTTTCTCTGGACTGGAAGCCCAGGTCGGCGGAAAACGAGGCCGAGCTGGATGTGACGGAGCTGGAACAGATCCTGCTGAGGGACAGAAGCCTTCTGACCATGGAGGATATCGAGAAGGTGGCCGCTCATTTCAGAAGTAAGATCAGGACACAGAAACGCCTGCTGGAGGAAACCGGAGGCATGATCAATTACATGGAGCTGGTGCGGGAGGCCATGGACTACCGGGGCTGGTTCTCCTTCCAGATGTTCTACCGGCGCGGCGAGGAGCCGAGAAAGCCCTTAACCAACGCCGCCTTCAACCGTTTCAGCGGCGGTGAAAAGGCCATGGCCATGTATGTGCCCCTGTTCGCCGCGGTCAACGCTCAGTACCAGAAGGCGGACCGGAAGGACCATCCCCGTATCATCGCACTGGACGAGGCCTTTGCGGGTGTGGATGATAAAAATATCAGCAGCATGTTTGAACTGGTGGAAAAGCTGGATTTTGACTATATCATGAATTCCCAGTCCCTGTGGGGCTGCTTTGATACGGTAAGAGGTCTTCGGATCGCGGAGCTGCTGCGTCCCATGAACTCTCAGATCGTGACCATCATCCGTTACACCTGGAACGGGCATGAAAGGATACTGGATGAACAATAATGAGGAATGCGCGGCATATTTTCGTTCCCGGCCGGAATGCCGAAGATGTCTGCAGGCGCTTCGCGGAAAATGGGAATCCTATGGAAGGGCGGCAGGTTATGTAACCCTTCCTGACGCTTCCGAAGCGGAGCGGCGTCTGCTTGGAGGAATTCTCGGAAAGAATTTTTCGGAGGGAAAGCTCCGTTTTTCCTGTGCGGAATTCGAGCGCGGACTTCAGAAGACCAGATTTGCCCCGGTTGATCTCAAAAGTGTGCTGGAAGCTTATTTCAAAGGACCGATTACCGCGCGGAAAGAGAAGAAGCAGGAAGCCGAACAGGAGCGGGAGCGCTTCCTGGACGAGCTTTGCGGGAGATTCGGACAGTCTGAAAGACGGGAGGGACTGGAAGGAGCCGCTTCCTTTTGGCTGCGGCGTATGCGAAGGGAAAAGGCCTTCGGCTATCAGCTCCTGATCCGGGAATATGGAAAAGACAGCGAAAAGGCGGCACAGCTTGCGGAAAATGTTGGAGAAGCACTGGAACGGTTGAAGCTGCGGGAGGAAACGGTCCTTGCCGTCCTGGCTGCCGATATCTCCGGAAATCCCCACTATTTTGACCGGGGAACGCCGGCGGGACAGCTTCTGATCGATGCGATCTGCTGCCTGGAGGACCGGGAGCTGCCGAAGGTGGCACACGAATGGCGCGAACTGCTGCTTGAGGCAGGTATCGCACCGGATCCCATTTCCAGCCATGTCCATGCATACGGTCTCCGTCTGCTGACCTCGCAGGGGGAGCACCCGGCATATGAAGCGTTCTGCCGGCGGAAGGAAGCCAGTGTGATCACACTGGAAAACCTGAAAGGGGTGACCGGGGCAAGAGCGGCCGGGGATACCGTTTTTGTGGTGGAAAATGAGATGGTTTTCTGCTTTCTTGTGAATGCCATTTCCGAAAAAGAAGAAGGCGGACTGACGCTTCTGTGCACCTCGGGCCAGCCCAGGACGGCAGCGCTTCAGGTGCTTTCTCTGCTGGCGGAAGGCGGATGCCGGATCCGCTACAGCGGAGATATGGATCCGGAGGGAATCGATATCGCGGACCGGCTGTGGAAGCGTTTCGGCCAGACGCTGGAGATCTGGCGGATGTCTCCGGAGGATTACCGGAACGGGCTTTCCGGGGAACCGGTGGGGACATCGCGTCTGTCCAGACTGGACCATGTGGAAAATCCGGTTCTCAGAGAGACCTCCGCACAGATCAGAGAAACCTGCTGCGCCGCTTATCAGGAAAACATTCTGAAGAAACTGCTGGAGGATCTGGCCGGCTACCCAGGGAGCAGGCAGCGCCCCTGAAATAAAGCAAAAAGCTCTAAGCGACTGCTTTCCTGACCATGACAAAAACCATGATCAGGAAGTCGCTTAGAGCACATATTTCCAGCTATGATCTCCAGGGGGAAGCCCCTATATCCTGCCGGAACCTTATTCCGCAGCCTCGGTGCTTTCCGCTTCGGTCTCAGCAGCTTCCGTTGCAGCCTCGGTTTCAGCGGTCTCCGTCTCAGCGGCAGAGGTGCTCTCCGCAGGAGCGGCCTCAGAAGCCGTCACAGAGGTGATGTGGGGATTTACGCCCTCATACCAGTACAGGAAGCCCTGCATGTCGATTACATCGCCGATCTGGAGATCCTTTACAGCGGCATATACATCCGTGGTATTGTCGCACAGATAGGACTCGATGGTGAAGGTGTAGGTCTCTCCGTTATAGGAAACGTTGAAGTACAGATCGTCGCCGTCCGTGCCGGAGCCGTCCCAGTTGTACAGGAAAGGCACGTCGTTTCCGTCCGCATCCTGGCCGGCCGCTTCTACGGTCATTCCGGTGAAGGATACGAATTCATTCTGATGGTCGATCAGCTCGTCGGTGCCGAGCATTGCGGTCACATCCAGAGGCTCCGCAACGAAGGTGTCAGCGCCTTCCACAAATTCAAAGGAACCGTCCATGATCTCCACTTCTCCGGACCACTCAGCCTTGTAGCCGGTGACGCGGATCTTGGTTCCGGGAACCAGCTTGGCGGCGTCCTCTTCGGAGCAGGCCAGATTATAGAAGAAATATCCGCCGTTCTCATCCTGCGCGTAAACGGTGATGGAATCCTCCCACCAGGACTGGGTCGCCTGTACATAGGCTTCCACAGTAACCTCGGTGTCCAGCTCGGCGGCCATGTACTCGTCATGGCTCAGCACCGTTCCGGCGCTTTCCGCAGCCGTATCAGAAGCGGCTTCCGTTTCGGTTTCCGCAGCTTCCGTGCTTTCGGCCGCAGTGCTTTCCTCAGCTGCTGCGGTGCTTTCAACGGCAGCGCTTTCCGCCGTCGTCTCTGCGGTGCTGCTTCCTGCGCATCCTGCCAGAGCGGATACCATGGCAAGAGTCAGAACCAGAGATAACACTTTTTTCATAACTTTTCTCCTTCTCTCTGCATGAGATCGTTTTTTCACGAAGGAATTCCGTGAAAAAACACTGCAAATTTTCGTGAACACCCTTATTATAGCGAAAAAATTCAGGAAATCAACGCTTTTTGCCTGTTTTTTTCATTCGGCTTACAAACAGATAGAGCAGGATCAGCACCCAGGCTCCCGCAAGGCAGGAAAGGAGCGTGACGGCGGTGGGGGGAAGCGGCCCGAGGTCGGTCTTGCCGCTGCCGGAGGCGCTGGTTTCGTTCAAATGGTGCAGGCTGGTCTGCTCTTCATAAAGCTCCTCGATAAAGGCGTCGTCCACGGTCTGATGCCGCCGGACGCCCTTGGTCACCTCCTCAATGAGCTCTCCGGCGGTGTCCCGCAGGGAGGTGGAGCCGTTGAAAACAGGGGTGATGAAGGTATCGTCCATATGATCCAGCAGAAGCCGGGAGGCTTCTATTTTTACCCTGTAATAGGTGTCGTTGTCCTCACCGGCACGGGAGAGGTAATCCTGATACTCCTGCGTGTTCTGGGCCGCCGAGGTGACAGGGACATAGCCCTCCGTCTGAGAATAGGCGATCTGCACCTCGTTGGTGAGAAGGAACTGGGTGAACAGCCAGGAAGCCAGCACCTCCTGGGGATCTTCCTTATTAAAAATACAGATGGAAGGCCCCTGGGAGATCATCTGCGGATTTTCGGAATCAAACTGCGGAACGGGCATGACCGCGGTTTCAAAATCCACGATATTTTCCTCCGCGATGTCCACCAGCGGCGCGTCGCTTCCCATCCAGGTGGCGCCGGCTGTGGAGTCGATGGCGAACACGCACTGGCCCGCGTTCAGGAAATTGGCGGGATAGCCGGAGATCTTGAAGGTGGAAAAGGCTCCGCTCTCCGTGTGTTCCGCGACGGTATAAAGAAGCTCCGTGGTGGTATCGTTGAAGATCTGGATCTCTCCGGAAGCCGTGGAATATCCGGCTCCCTTCTGCTTCAGCATCTGAATCATCATGTTGTCCGTGGACTTGTAGATGAAGGGAAGCAGCACCTCCTGTCCGTTCAGGGCAAAGGTGCCGTCCGCGTTTTTCGCCGCGGCGGCTTCGGAAACCTCCCAGATGAAATCCCAGGTCAGGGTTTCCGGAAGGGTATAGCCAAGGGCCTCCACATAATCCTTATTGATGTAGCAGGCCTCCGTGGAACGCATGTAGGGAACCGCGTAATAATAGCCGCCGATCCTGCATTCCTCCAGGAACCGGGGGATGATCTCGGACTGCGCGGGGGAATCGAAGCGCACCTCGCTTCCGCCCAGACCGTACGCCGGATCGGAGAAAAGATCATCCAGCGGGACCACCACGTTGTCGCCGGTCAGGTAGGTGGCGATATGGTCCGGGTAGGTGATGCAGACATTGGGCGTGGTTCCCGTGGAAATGTTGGTGATCACGTCGTTGTAAATTTTCCCGTAATCCGTATAAAGCCGGAGGTTCACGGTGATGTTGGGGTACAGCTCCTGAAAATCCGCGATCGCCTGCTTGTAGATGTCGGTCTGCCGGACGTTGGTATCGTTCTTGGCCCAGAAGGTGATCTCATAATTTTTCGAGGAGTCGAATCCCTCCGGGACCGTGAAGGCCGCCTGCTCCCGCTGGCCGTGGCAGCCGGACAGGAGCGCCGCGGATAAAAGCGCTGCGGCCAGAAGCGGCAGCGCGCAGATTTTTTTCAGAAAATACCGGGAATGCCGGAACCGGCTTCCAATTTTTTTCATCCCTTCATGCCTCCTCTCGACACGCCCGCCATGATCTTTCTGCGGAAGATCAGAAACAGAATGATGAGCGGAACGGAAATGACCACCACGGCGGCCATCATGGCCGGGATATTTTCCCGCCCGAAGCCGTTTTCCCGGATCTCCTGAATGCCGTTGGATACCAGAAAATAGGCCGGATCGTCCGTGATCAGCCGCGGCCAGACGTAGGAGTTCCAGCACTCGATGACCTTCAGGATGGTGATGGTCACGATGGTAGGGCGGCAGATGGGAACCATCACCTTCAGAAGATATTTCAGATCGGAGGTACCGTCCACCTTGGCGGCCCGGTACAGCTCGTCCGGAACCTGCTCAAAATTTTCTTTCAGCAGGTAAATATAGAAGACCGAGGTGACGGAGGGCAGGATCAGCCCGGTGAAGGTATTGCGCAGATCCATGTTGGTGATGGTGACAAAATTTGTGATGACCACCAGCTCATTGGGGATCATCATCAGGGAAAGAAAGAGCGTGAACAGAAGATCCTTTCCCCGAAAACGCAGGCGCGCGAAGGCGTAGGCCGCAAGGGTGCTGACCACCACCATCAGCACCGTGGTCGCCAGGGTGAAAATCACCGTGTTGATCAGATACCCCAGAAGAGGCACTGTGGTGAAGGCGTCCTTATAATTCTGGAGCGTGGGCGACAGGGTAAAAAAGGCGGGCACATGCTCC
Organism: uncultured Lachnospiraceae bacterium; assembly: GCA_944380025.1. Classification (GTDB taxonomy): domain Bacteria; phylum Bacillota; class Clostridia; order Lachnospirales; family Lachnospiraceae; genus Eisenbergiella. The sequence continues at coordinate 5,654 of CALWGL010000016.1, read as the reverse complement.
GCGTTGTAGGAGCTGTAGCTTTTTACCGAGGTCAGAAGCATCCAGTAAAAGGGAAACAGGACGATCAGCGCCCAGACGCTCAGAAAGAAGTAGGTGAGCGCTTTCCCGATCCGTCCGCGCCGGACCGCCGCCCTCTGTTTTTTCTCAAAATCCATTTGTTGTTCCATTTTTTCCTCCATGCCGAAGCGTCGCTGAGGCGCGCGCCCCGGACCTCTTCCGGCGTCTGTGATCGCCGGATCCGCGGTGCCTAATACTGCACGTGCTTCCTGCTCACCAGCAGGTTGACGCAGGTGATGGTCAGCACGATGGCAAACAGGATGATGGCCGCTGCCGAAGCGTAGGACGGATAGCCGCCGCTGGCGCCGTAGAGCATGTCGTACACATAACCTACGATGGTGTTCATTCCCGCCGCGTTCAGATTGGTCCCAAACAGGGCCACCACATCGCTGTACGCCTTGAAGGCGCCGATGAAGCCGGTGATCACCAGGTAAAAGATCATGGGAGAGATCATCGGAAGGGTGATTTTCGTGAAGGTCCGAAGCTTCGGCGTGCCGTCCACTCTGGCCGCCTTATAATAATCCTCATTGACCGAGGCCAGCGCGCTGGTCAGGACCAGGATCTTAAAAGGGAGGACGACCCAGACGGTGTAAAAGCAGAGGACGAACATCTTGGCCCAGTAGGGGCCGTCGATGAAATCCACCGCCGAACCGCCGACGGCCTCGATCAGAAGATTCACCAGCCCGTCCGTGTATTCCGTCTTCTGGAACAGCACCATGAAAACCAGGCCGACGGCCAGGGTGTTGGTCACATAGGGCAGAAAATAGATGGTCTGATAAAGCTCCCGCAGGGGCCGGATGGAGCTTAAACCCAGAGAGATCAGAAGGGCAAGCCCTGTGGAAACGGGAACGGTGATGATGACCAGAAGAAAGGTATTTTTCACCGCCTGCAGGAAATAGGGATCGTGCAGGACGTAGGAATAGTTGTAGGAGCCGACGCCGTAATAGGTCTGGGAGGCGAAATTAAAGCCCTCCTCCGTGGAGTAGATGAAAACGTCGATCAGCGGGTATACCATAAAAAGAATCAGAAAAATGAGCGCCGGCAGCAGATACAGCCAGGCCTTTTTATTTTGATCTTGCATAGGAATCTCCCTTCATCTGAAAGCGGAGTCTCTCTTCGCTCTGCTTGTGGAACAGAAAGACCTTTCCGGGCTTCAGGGAAAAACGCACGGTACGGGCGGACGCGTCGATCTGCGTATCCGCGTTGATGATGGAGCGGATGGCCGGATTCGCGCAGGCCTTATGGGCGGAAACGATGCTGATATCCCGGCCCATTACCTCCACTCTGGACAGCTCGCAGCCAAGCTCGCCGTCCGGACGGGGAATAAAGCCCTCCGGGCGGATGCCGACCCATACCTCCTGATCCGGCACGCCGTTTACGGAAAGAACCGCTTCCTCTCCGATATGAAGTTTTTCTCCCTTCACCCGTCCCTCAAACACATTGATGGGCGGAGTTCCCAGGAAACGCGCCACAAACAGGTTCGCCGGATCGTCATAAACCTCCTGCGGCCTGCCGTTCTGCATCAGGACGCCGTCCCTCATCACCGCGATATGGTCGGAAATGCTCATGGCCTCCTCCTGATCGTGGGTGACAAAAACGGTGGTGATGCCGGTTTCCTTCTGTATCTTACGAAGCTCTTCCCTGGTCTGCAGCCGGAGCCTCGCGTCCAGATTGGAAAGCGGCTCGTCCAGCAGAAGAACCCTGGGCATCTTGACCAGCGCCCTTGCGATCGCCACCCGCTGCTGCTGGCCGCCGGAAAGCTCCCTGGGCTTTCGGTCCATCAGCTCTTCAATCTGGACCAGCTTCGCGGTCTCCGTCACCCTCCGGTTCATGTCCTCCTTCGACGGCCGGTCCTTTCCCTTCAGATTTTCCAGCGGGAACAGGATATTCTGCCGCACGGTCAGGTGCGGATAGAGGGCGTAATTCTGAAATACCATTCCCACGCCCCGCAGCTCCGGCGCAAGAGCGGTCACATCCTCGTCTCCGAAAAAGATCCTGCCGCCCGTCGGCTTCTCCAGCCCGCAGATCATGTTCAGCGTGGTGCTCTTTCCGCAGCCGGACGGCCCGAGCAGGGCGATCAGCTCTCCGTCCGGGATCTCAAAGGAAAAATCATTGACGGCAGTGACCTCGCCGCCCTTTTTTCCCCGGGCCGGAAATTTTTTTGTGAGATTCTGCAGTTCGATTTTCATAACTACCTCTGTTTTCTGCCGCCGTCGGGCGGCATCTTATTCGGAAAGAAATTGGACGTAAGTCCAATTCCCAGGAGAAAATCAGCGATTTTCTCCGCTCGCTCATGTTTTCTGCCGCCGTCAGGCGGCATTTCATTCCGATTAGCGGCCGCAGAGCCGCAGTCAGTCTTATTGAAACTCAACACTTCCGATTATAGCGGATTTTTCGGGGGTTCACAAGATTTGAGGGAGATTTTGCTATAAGATGTTTTTGACAGCTTGACAATATAGTAACAAGTTACTATATTAAAAACAGAACCGCAAAATATTTTTTAAAATCAAAGGAAAGATAAAACGAATGAAAATGGAAGCACTGTTTGAGAAATACGGCTGTGACACGCTGCATAAAGAACAGGCGGTTTTTGCGAGCATTTTTATCCTGCAGAACCGCCTGCAGACCGCCGGAGAAAAGCTGCAGACGGAGATTTCCATGAAGCAGTGGCTGCTTCTGGCAACGGTGGAATGCTGTCCCGGACCGCGCACTTTAACAAATATTGGAGAGCTGATGGGCTGTTCGAGGCAGAATATTAAAAAGCTGGCGGAAGCTCTGGAAAAGAAAGGATTTGTCCGCCTGCTTCCGGGAAAGGGACGTTCCGTAGAGGTGGAGTTGACAGAGAAGGCCAAACAATATGAAGAAAAAGTGGCAAAACGGCAGAGAAAACTTCTGGAGCTGCTGTTTTCGGATTTTGATGAGAAAGAAACGGATGAGTTGTTTCGTCTGTATGCCGGATTGTATACGGGAATGGAACGGGCGGAAAAATATGCGGAGGAATTTGGCTGATGGGAGGAAGCGGAAATATCTGGATGAGTGCGGCAGCAGCGGTTGTGGTTCTTGCCGGCGGAATCATGCTCTGGTTTGGGATTCCGTTTTCTCCGGTCAGGAGAAGGTTCCGGAAGGACATTTCCGCGCTTCTGACGGAGAGCCGGGAAACGACAGAGAACGGAATTTTTACGGAAGAGGACTTTTCGCATCTGCCCACAGCCATCCGCAGATACGTGGAACATTGCGGTTATATTGGAACGCCGAAAATGTCCTGCCTGAAAATGAGTTACCATGACGTGGCGTTTTGGCAGACACGAAATGGACCGGAGCTGCACATGGATTATTTACAGTATAATTTTGTGAAAAATCCCTGCAGAATGGCGCTGATCGACAGCCGACTGTTTGGAATTCCCTTTGAAGGCTATGATTATTATCGGAATGGGAGAGGCGGCATGAAAGGTGTGATCGCAAAAACGGTTACGCTGTTTGACCGAAAAGGACCGCGGATGGATCAGGCGTGTCTGGTCACTTTTCTCGCGGAAAGCCTGTTTGCGCCGTCCATTCTGCTACAGGACTATATCTCCTTTGAGGAAACGGGTGATTATGAAGTAAGGGCGGTAATCAGCTATGGCGGGCAGACGGCAGAAGGTATTTTTACCTTTAATGAAGCGTATGAGATGATTTCCTTTACCACAAATGACAGGGCTATAACAAAAAAGGACGGCAGCATGGAATATATACCATGGTCCGCGGTCTGTGGCGAATACCGGCTTTCTGAAAACGGAATCCGGCGTCCGTCAAAATTTCAGGCTGTCTGGAACTGTTCCGACGGGGATTTCGTTTATTTTGATGGAAAAATCAGTGAAATCCAGTGGTCCGCTATTCCCCAGATAAAATTTTGAAATCAGGGTATACTATATTCATGTATTCCTATAATTGGGGAACAATTTTGATGATTTTTTCCAGAAAATGCTCCCCAACTCATATTGAATATTGGGGAGCATTTTTATATAATAATGGATAAGAATGTTCCCCAAAGGAGAAGATACAATGGCAGCACAATATCGTGAAATACAGGAATTGCTCAGAAGTCGCGCTGACCTCCATGCAAGACTGAACTTAATGCCCTATGATGGTACACCTGAAATCAAGGAACGTGGTGACGGAAAATATCTTTATGTCAGAAAACGTGTAGCGGGCAAACAGACATCTACATATGTAGGTGCATATACTGAAGAACTGTATAATCTGCTTCTGCGAAATGCCAGAGAAGCTCGTGAAATCAGAAAATCGCTCCGCAGTATTGAAAAAAAACTTGCGGCAGCAGGATATTCTGAGGATGCGCTTTCTGCTGACGTTATAAATAACATTGCATTTGCACGTGCCAATATGAAAATGAATATCTATGATCAGGCTGTTTTGGAGGGCGTTGCAACATCTTTCCCCCAGACGGAAGAAATCATAGAGAATGGAAAAGTATCCGGAATGACGGCTGCCGACGTGCAGAAGATTTTAAATTTGAAACACGCATGGGAGTTTATTTTGGACCGTGATGTGGTTGCCAGCCGTTCTGATTATTATATGCTTAGTCATATTGCAAGACTTGTCAATGAAGGCTTTTTTGCGGAAGGCGGTCGAATTCGTGGTGTTCCGGTTACCATAGGCGGTTCGTCTTATGTTCCACCCCTGCCGAATGAACTGGATGTAAAAGACAGAATCCGGGAGATCGTTGAGGAAGAGGACGATGCCATTAACATTGCCATCAGACTTTGCCTTTACTGTATGAAGACCCAGATATTCCTGGATGGCAATAAACGTGCCTCTGTTATTTTTGCAAACCACTATCTTATTTCACATGGCGGAGGTTTCCTGGTGATTCCTGAAAAGGAAGTACCGGAGTTTAAGAAACTGCTTGTAAAATACTATGAAGGCGAAGATATATCTGTTATTGCGGACTTTATGAAAGAACGTTGCTGGAAAACAATAGAATCTTAAATAACATTCATATTGGGGAACAAATCTCGTTATAAAAATGCGAATTTGTTCCCCAATTCCATATCCAATGCAAAAGTCGCTCCGCTGTGGATGCGCACGCAGCGCGGCAGATGTTGCCTGACGGCAACCGCGCTTGCATGCGCGGCCGGAATCCGGTATAGTGGTCACAAAGCGTGAAGGAGGTACCTGCAAATGTACAGGCATCATGAAGAATCCCTGAAGATCATGGAGGACTATTTCCGGAAAAGGAAAGAGGTCATCGCCCTCATCTTCGGCGGATCGGTGGCAAAGGGAATGGAGCGGCCGGATTCGGATCTGGATGCGATGGTGATCGTCCCGGATGCGTATTATGAAACGCTCCTTGAAGAAAACAGGACAGCGGAGACCATTGACGGGCTGTGCACCTATGAGGGCGGATATTTTGATGTGAAATATATGACGAAGGATTACCTGAGAGCGGCCGCGGAAAGAGGAAGCGAGCCTACCCGCAACTCTTTTATCGGATCCAGGGTGCTTTTTTCCTCTGACCCGGAGATCGAGGGGCTGGTGGAGGCCATTCCGGTTTTCCAGGAAAAGGAGAGGGAAGAAAAAATACTGTCCTTTTACAGCGA
>CALWGL010000015.1 GCA_944380025.1 uncultured Lachnospiraceae bacterium | reverse complement strand
GGAAGCGATGCCTCCCGCTCCCAGGATCGCCATCTTCAGCTTCTTCATACTCTGTCTTCCTTTCTGATCCTTCTTTCCGGTCCTTCTTTCCGGATATCCGTCCTTCCTCCTGCCCCCGTTTCCGGAGATCCGCCGCTGTTCCCTTCGTCTCCTTAATCTCTTCCCGTCAGCCCCGCCATCCGGAAGCCGTCCTCCAGCGCGCCGATCTCCCAGGCAAAAATGCAGAAGTCCGGGTCCCCCGCCTCGGAATGAGCCTTCAGCTCCGCAAAGTCCATCCAGCAGACCGACTCCACTTCTTCCTTCTGCAGGCGCAGTACCTGGCCGCCGGCCGGAGGAGCTGCGGCGGCATCCGCCGAAGAAGCGCCGAAAGCGTCTGACGAAGGGATTCCGACAGCATCCGCCGAAAAGGGGCCGACAGCGTCCGCCGGAAAAGCCACCGGCTTCTGATACAGATACACCGCTGCGATCTCCCGGTCGATGATGTCCGTCCCGCCGAAGCTCTCCTTCACCTCATAGGAATACAGCCCCACAGAAAAAAGGTCCGATGCCTGCGCCCGGATGCCAAGTTCTTCGGACAGCTCCCGCAGCGCTCCTTCTTCAAAGCTGTCTCCAGCGGAAAGGTGTCCCGCGCAGGAGGTATCAAAGCATCCGGGAAAGGTTTCCTTCTTCCGGCTTCTTTTCTGCAGCAGCACCTGCAGCCTTCCGTTTTGTCTGCGGACCAGCCAGATATGGGCCGTTCCGTGCCAGTCCCCGTCCCGATGCACGGCGCTTCTTTCCTTTACCTGTCCGGTACGCCCGCCGTCCGGCGTAAGGACGTCAAAATATTCCATCTCCGCTTCCTTTCCCCGGCTTCTCAGGAGATCACAAACAGCACGCTGCTGGCAAAAGGGCCGTCGCCGCCGTAATAGGTCTCGCTGTTTCCCATATGATCCGTCACTGTCACCTTTTTGACCCGATAGGTTCCCGGCTTGTCCGTACTGCTCTTTTTGATCACGCCGGTGTACAGCTCGCCGCCCGCCGCCTTCAGATCCACACTGATGGCCCTTCCGTTCTCGTTTTCAAACCGGACGGTCACGCTGTCCACTCCGGAAAAATCATCCGCCACAGCAGCGGCCACCGTGATCTCCGATTCCTTTGCCGCCTGCAGGGGAGATACCGCAACGGCTCCCAGAACCGGCGGCGTCTCATCCAGGACCGTCACGCCGTTGTCGATGGAAAAGGCCGCCATGACCGGCAGCGCCAGATAACCGTCGTTCTCCCACAGCTCCTCCGCCCGGCAGTAACGCACATACGCCCCGTTTTCGTCCTGCAGAAACACCTTGTCCAGAAGATAGGTTCCAGCCGGCTCAAAGATGCTCATGGAAATCTGATCCACGTACACCCCGTCTCTGAGATCGTCCGGCCGCAGGATTTTGGTGACGCTTCTGTCGTTTGCCGGATTGAGGAACTGGATATTGATGTGGTCAAGGCCTGCGCTTCCCTCTGCAACGGCCGCCGCCACCGAAACCGTAAGCTCCGTTCCTTCCGCCTGCGCCGGGCCTGCCGCTACGGCGGCAAGCTGCGGGAGGATGGAAACAGCCGGCGCTTCCGGCAGAGCCGCCGGAGTCTGTCCGCCCGACAGGCCTGTCTGAGCCGCAGCCGGCAGTCCCGGAGAACATGCGAGAAAGAAAGCCATTCCTCCCGCCAATATGGCTTTCCCAAACCATTTCTCTTTTCTGCCTTTCTTCCTCATAAAAGCTCTCATAAATGCACCCCTTTTCCTGCCCCGTTTCTCTCTGATCGTTCTGTTTCAAGTATACCCTTCCCTCTTTTTTCAGTCAAACAGAATCTCCTCCACCGTCACAAAGGTATATCCCTCCGCCAGCAGCTCATCCACGATCTCCAGAGCCGCGGTGACGCTGGTATCATAGTAGTCGTGCATGAGGATGATATCGTTTTCCTCCGCCTCTTCCACCACGCGCCTCACGATGCCGGAAACGCTGGAAGAACACCAGTCCAGCGGATCCACGGTCCACAGCACGGGAAACATGTTCAGCTCAGCTTCCAGGGTTTTGTCCCAGCTTCCGTAGGGAGGGCGCACATAGAGCACCTCCTCCCCGGTGATCCCTGAAATGACCTCGTTTGTCCGGATCAGCTCCTCCTTAAACTGCTCCCGGTTGGAATCGTTCAGCTGGATATGCGTATAGGTATGGTTCCCGATCAGATGACCTTCCTCGCTCATCCTGCGGATGATGTCCGGATGCAGGGCGGCGTGTTCCCCGGTCACGAAAAAAGTGGCCTTCACGCCGCGCTTTTTCAGGCCGTCCAGAAGCTGCTCCGTATAGACCGGATGGGGGCCGTCGTCAAAGGACAGGGCAATCTTCTTCTGTTCTCCCGCTTCGCTGTCCGCCGCATCTGAAAAAACGGGACGGACCGCATCGGTCTGCGCCGGCATACGCAAAAGCAGCGCCAGCGCGGCAAAAAACAGAATCGCTCTGATCCTTCTTCCTGTTTTCCTCCGCATCGGCGCTGCCTCACAGCCTTCTTTTCTGTTACTATATGCCGAAGCATGCCGGGCTATGCCCGCCGCCGGACGGCATTCCGTCCGACAGCGGCCATCCGTCCGCAGGCCACATCACATTCTGCGGCTTCCCGTCCCGCAGGCCACATCACATTCCGCGGCTTCCCGTCCCGCAGGCCACATCACATTCTGCGGCTTCCCGTCCCGCAGGTCACATCACGTTCTGCGGCTTCCCGTCCAGATATCCGGCCACGTTGTCGAACACGATGGCCGCCCTCTGGTACAGGGCCTCCTTCGTGGCAAAGGCCACATGCGGGGTCGCCGTCACGTTGGGAGCCGTAAGCAGGGGATGATCCTGCGCGATGGGCGGTTCCGTCTCGTACACATCTACAGCAGCCCCTGCGAGGCGGCCTTCCTTCAGCGCCGCTGCAAGCGCCCGGCTGTCCACCACCGGGCCTCTGGCCGTATTGATGAGAACCGCGTCCGGCTTCATCAGGGAAAGCTCCCGTTCTCCGATCAGGCCCCTGGTCTCATCCGTGAGCGGCACATGGAGGGATACGATATCGCATTCCGAAAGAAGCGTATCCAGATCCGTCATGCGCACGCCCTCGATCTGCCTGGGGCTTCGGTTAAAGCCAAGCACCTCGCAGCCGAAGGCCTTCGCCAGCTGCGCCGTGCGCGTCCCGATGGCGCCCATGCCGATAATGCCGAACTTCTTTCCGGAAAGCTCCAGCCCCACCAGTCCGGTCTTGTCCTTCCCGGCACGCACCGCGCGGTCGCACTCGATGATGCGGCGGTACAGACTCAGCGCCAGGCCGAACACCAGCTCCGAAACAGCCGTATTGGAATATCCGGCGCAGTTGCTCACCAGGATCCCCCTTTCCCGGCAGTAATCCATATCCACATGATCCACTCCGGTAAACGCCACCGAAAGCATCTTCAGCTTCGGACAGCGCTCCATCACTTCTTTTTTAAACGGAAGATTGGAGATCACCGCGATATCCGCGTCCTCCGCCCGTCCGGCAAGCGTATCCGGATCTGTCACGCGGGTATCATAATATACGATCTCCGCTCTGTTTCCAAGCTTTTCCTCCGCAAGGGCAAGGAGCTTCTCCCGCTCCACGCCAAGCGGCTCAAGGATCACCAGTTTCATTGTCCTTTTCCCTCCTGTATGCATTCTTTTCATGCGTCATCCTTCCCGGGCAGAAAAAACCTCCGGCTTCGGACGGACAAACTCCACCCGGATCCGGCAGTTTCTTTCCGCCCGGTGCACGCAGGCCAGCCGGATCCCTTCCTCAAGCTCCTGCGGGGTGAGAGCGTTCCGGTCCGGCGGCGCGGGAAGCGGGGCGTCCCCGTCCGAAAACCGGATCCGACAGCGTCCGCAGCCGCCTTTCCCGCTGCAGCAGACAAGCGGATGCCCGTTTCCTTTTAACAGCTGCAGAAAAAGCGCCCCGGAAGGGGCTGCGATCCTCTGCTCCTCTCCATCGTCCTTCAGGACGATCACTTCAAATTCAGACAAAGCGGTTGCTCTCCTCATCATAGGTATAGTCAATCTGCTTCATTTTCTGCAGAATCTCCTCCCTGTCCAGCTCCAGATCCTCACAGAGCGCGTCAAGGCTTCCGTAATAATCTCTCAGCTTCAGGTTCAGAAAGCTGAGAAGCATCACCGGGTCCTGCGGTATCATTTCCGTTTCCTCCTTCCCTCTGCCGGCAAAGCGGCATGAGCCTCTTCTGATTCTGTCTTCATTATAGAAGCTTTTCCATCCTTCCGCAAGAGCGGATCCTGGCGGCGATGGACAGGCCGGATTCAGACCGGAGCGCCTTTCTTACATGCCGGTGGGCAAATGTCCGGCAGCGGCCTGAACAGGAAACAACGGCCGTTCAGAACCTGTACAAAACAGGGAAAATGCTTGACATTTCGTCCCTCCGGATGCTATTCTGTTATCAGTTGAAAGGGAGTAGTATCATGTGCAATCAACATTCCCTGACCGCCTTCCTGTGAACCATACGGCATCCTCATACAGGCGGTCATGGTTGTACACTTTCTGACAGGAAAGAACGAGACTTTTGGCAGGAGCCGAAGGTCTTTTTTTCTTTTGCGGACGGATTGGGAAACGGGAGAATGTCCGTTGGAAGATATCCTGTCAGACGCGGCTTTTTTGCCGCTTTCCAGGGGGAGAGGTGTACGCTGCGATGTGCCGGCTTTCCGGCGTCTCTCAGCTGCGGCGCAGATTTACGCCCGGACAAATTATACACAGGAAAGGAAAAGAGACGTATGGATTTCAGTTTCATCTATGAAGGATTACTATCCATCACCCCGCAGCAGGTCGTCATGTATCTGGTCGGCGCCCTGCTCATCTATCTTGCCATTAAGAAGGAATATGAGCCTTCCCTGCTTCTTCCGATGGGCTTCGGCGCCATTCTGGTAAATCTCCCTCTCTCGGGCGTGATCAACCAGGAGATGGCCGGCATCGGAGAGGTAACCGGCGTTGTGGAGTGGCTGTTCAATGTGGGAATCGAGGCCTCTGAGGCAATGCCCATCCTGCTGTTCATCGGCATTGGCGCCATGATCGACTTCGGCCCCCTGCTTTCCCAGCCGGTCATGTTCCTGTTCGGCGCAGCCGCCCAGTTCGGTATCTTCTTCGCGATCTGTGCCGCCGCCCTCATGGGCTTTGACCTGAAGGACGCAGCTTCCATCGGCATCATCGGCGCGGCAGACGGCCCCACCTCCATTCTGGTCTCCCAGGTGCTGGGTTCCAACTACGTAGGCCCCATCGCTGTCGCCGCTTACTCTTATATGGCGCTGGTTCCCATTGTGCAGCCTTTCGCCATCAAGCTTGTTACCACGAAGAAGGAGCGCCGGATCCGCATGGCGGCAAAGCCCGCAAGACCGGTTTCCAAAACGACGAGGATCCTGTTCCCCATCATCGTTACCTTTATCGTCGGGCTGATCGCTCCCTCCTCCGTTTCCCTGGTTGGCTTTCTGATGTTCGGCAACCTCCTGCGGGAATGCGGCGTTCTGGACAATCTTTCCGATACCGCTCAGACAAGCCTTGCCAACCTGATCACGCTGCTTCTGGGAATCACCATTTCCTTCAGCATGCGCGCAGACGCTTTCGTCCGTCTCGACACCATCCTGATCATGGTGATCGGCCTTCTGGCATTCGTATTCGATACCATCGGCGGCGTCCTGTTTGCCAAGATCATTAATCTGATCCTGAAGATCATGCACAAGCCTCTGCTCAATCCCATGATCGGAGCCTCCGGCATCTCCGCCTTCCCCATGTCGGCGCGTGTGGTGCAGAGACTGGCTCTGAAGGAAGATCCCGGAAATATCCTGATCATGCAGGCGACGGGCGTAAACGTATCCGGCCAGATCGCTTCCGTTATCGCGGGCGGCCTGGTGATCAGCCTGGTAACCTCTTATCTGTAAAACGGGCGGGACAGGTTCAGGCAGGTTTCGTTCTTTAGATGCGTTTGACTGGAAAGGAGTATTGTTATGACATTCACACCGGATATGGATGTTTTCATGATCGCCCTCGCCATCATGGCCCAGGGCATGGTGGGCATCTTTGTCGTTATCATCATCATCAGCCTGGTGGTCGCCCTGATGGGCTGGATCGGCGCCAATACCGGGAAAAAGGATGAGAAAAAATAAGAGCCGGACATTCGCCCCGGCGGGGTGAAAAAGGCGTGAGAAAAAGGACGGTCGGTTTATCACCGGCTGTCCTTTTTTTCGCGGTAAGCTTCTCCTGTCCGATCGCCGTCTGCCGTCCATTCGTAAGCGATCCTCGGGCTCCCGTCCGCCACATGGATAATGCCGCAGCGGACGAAGCCGTTCTTTTCGATCAGGTGCCGCATGACGGCGTTCTTTTCATGGGTATCGATCCGGATGTGTCCGGTCTGCTCCCGGCACCAGGACAGGCATTCTTCAAAGATGCCCCGTTCCGTCTCCTTCCCGGCGATCCGGTGGATGGTCCCGTAAGGGGCGTCCGAGCGCCAGGCCCCGCCTTCGATCCGCGCATAGGTGGGATCGTCTCCGAATACCAGGGCAAAGGCGCCGCAGACGCAGCGGTTTCTTTCGCAGATGAAAAGCCTCTTTTTCCGGATGTCCTCTTCCAGCACATGCCGGGGCGGGGAGGAGGTTCCCCACTGGTCAGGGTTTCCGTTCGCCGCCATGAAAGCTCTGGCCCCGGCGTAAAGCGCCAGAAGCTCCGGCAGGTCTTCCATGGCGGCAGGACGGATCACGCCGCATTTCCGGCATGTTCCGCCCGGCTGCAGCAGATCGGACTGCTTCCATGAGAGCTCCTTCCCTGAGAGCCCCTTCCCTGAGAACCGCTCCCGTGAGGACTGTTCCCGTGAGGACTGTTCCTGTGAGGGCCGCTCCCGGCCGCATCCCGTATCTGCGCTCATTCCTTCTTCGCGGCAGTCAGGCTGCCGTTTTTCACATCGATCAGAATGGTATCTCCCTCGTCCACCGCATCCTGCAGGATCAGCTTCGCGGCAAGGGTCTCCACATTCTTCTGAATATACCGCTTCAGCGGTCTCGCGCCGTAGGCCGGGTCATAGGCGTTGTCCACCACGAACCGTTCCGCCTCCGGCGTCAGCTCAAGATGCAGGTCTCTGTCGGAAAGCCTCTTATTCAGATCGTCCACGATGAGTCCGATGATGCCTCCGATGTTCTCCTTCGTCAGCGGATGGAACATGATGATCTCATCCAGCCGGTTCAGGAATTCCGGGCGGAACCGGCTTCTAAGCTCCGTCATTACCGCGTTTTCCGCATCCTCTGAAATCGTGCCGTCGCTTTCGATGCCGTCCAGCAGATAGTTCGCGCCGATGTTTGAGGTCATGATCAGGATGGTGTTCTTAAAGTCCACCGTCCTGCCCTGGGAATCGGTGATCCGCCCGTCGTCCAGCACCTGAAGGAGCACATTGAACACGTCCGGATGGGCCTTTTCGATCTCATCGAACAGCACCACGGAGTAGGGCTTTCTTCTCACCGCTTCGGTGAGCTGTCCACCTTCCTCATAGCCCACATATCCGGGCGGCGCTCCGATCAGTCTGGAAACGGAGTATTTCTCCATGTATTCGCTCATGTCGATCCGGACCATGTTCTTCTCATCGTCGAACAGGGAAGCTGCAAGCGCCTTCGCCAGCTCCGTTTTTCCCACGCCGGTAGGCCCGAGGAACATGAAGGAGCCGATGGGTTTGGTGGGATCCTTGATTCCGGCCTTGGAGCGGATGATGGCCTCCGTCACCTTTTCCACGCCCTCGTCCTGTCCGATCACCCTCTTATGAAGCTCCTCATCCAGGTGCAGGGTCTTGCTGCGTTCGCTCTCGGTCAGCTTTGCCACGGGGATTCCGGTCCAGCGGGAGATGATCCTTGCGATCTCGTCCTCGCTGACGCTCTCATGGACCAAAGAAAGGTCTTCGTTCTTCACCTTTTCCTCTTCCGCTTCCAGCTGCTTTTTCAGGTTCGGAAGCTTTCCGTAGCTCAGCTCGGCGGCCTTTTCCAGATTGCCTTCCCGCTGTGCGATCTCGATCTGGCTGTTCACCGCGTCGATCTCTTCCCGCAGTTTGGAAAGCCTATCCACGCTGGCCTTTTCGTTGTCCCACTGGGCCTTGCGGTTCTGGAACTTCTCCTTTTGCTCCGCCAGCTCCTTCTGCAGGTCTGCAAGCCTCTCCTGGCTCAGCCGGTCCTCTTCTTTCTTCAGCGCCGCTTCCTCGATCTCCAGCTGCATGATCTTTCTCTGCAGCTCGTCCAGCTCCGTGGGCATGGAATCCATCTCGGTCTTGATCAGGGCGCAGGCTTCGTCCACCAGGTCGATGGCCTTGTCCGGCAGGAACCGGTCGGAAATGTATCGGTTGGAAAGCACGGCCGCGCTCACCAGCGCGTTGTCCATGATCTTCACGCCGTGATATACCTCGTAGCGCTCCTTTAAGCCCCGCAGGATGGAAATAGTGTCCTCCACCGTGGGCTCATCCACCTGTACCGGCTGGAAACGCCGTTCCAGGGCCGCGTCCTTCTCGATGTACTGCCGGTATTCGTCCAGGGTGGTGGCGCCGATGCAGTGCAGCTCGCCTCTTGCCAGCATGGGCTTTAACATGTTTCCGGCGTCCATGCTGCCTTCCGTCTTGCCCGCGCCCACGATGGTGTGCAGCTCATCGATGAACAGGATGATCTGCCCGTCGCTGCTTTTCACATCCTCCAGCACGGCCTTCAGACGCTCTTCAAACTCGCCCCGGTACTTGGCTCCCGCCACCAGCGCGCCCATGTCCAGGGAGAAAATCTTCTTATCCTTCAGGCCCTGGGGCACGTCGCCCCGCACGATCCTCTGCGCAAGGCCCTCCACCACGGCGGTCTTGCCCACGCCGGGTTCGCCGATCAGGACCGGGTTATTCTTGGTCTTTCTGGACAGGATACGGATCACGTTGCGGATCTCCGCGTCCCTGCCGATCACCGGATCCAGCTTCTGGTTTCTGGCCTTCTCCACCAGATCCTCGCCGTATTTTTCCAGCGTATCATAGGTGGCCTCCGGATTGTCGCTGGTCACCCGCTGGTTTCCCCGCACGGTGGAAAGCGCCTGCAGGAACCGCTCTCTGGTGATGCCGTACTCGTTCCAGATGGCCTTGATCTCCTTATTGGGATGACGGATCATGGACAGAAACAGATGCTCCACGGAAACATACTCGTCTCCCATCTGTTTCGCCTCGTCCTCCGCCGAGGTCAGGACCACGTTCAGGTCCTTTCCCACATAGACCTGGCCGCCCTGTACCTTCACGCGCTTCTCAATGGCTTCCTTTGCTCTGTTTACAAAATGCTCCTTCTGAATCCCCATTTTCTCGATCAGCTTTAAGATCAGACTGTCTTCTATGGTAAGGAGGCCGTAGAGCAGATGTTCTTCTTCGATCTCCTGGTTGCCGTATTCGTAAGCCAGCTTCTGGCACCGCTCCACGGCTTCCATGGATTTCTGTGTAAATTTGGAAATGTTCATACACAAGCCCTCCTGAAAGTTCATTTTCTTTTTCATGAAAGAAAACAGATATTGTTTTATCTGTTCTAGTAAGAATATAACAGAATGGCCGTCTTCTGTCAACCCGTTTTCTCTTCTTTTTTTCCATCCTGCCGCCGTTCAATAAAGTCTTTAAAAAAAAGAATTCTTTCTCTTGTCCCGCCCTCCGGGCCGATGTAAAATTTATGTAAAGTCACACAGACGCCGCATCAGATCATACAAAAGGGAGGATCCTTCTGAATCATGAAAACAAAGTCCTATGAAATCGACATGTGCAACGGGCCGCTGACCGGAAAGCTGCTCCGCTTTGCCATCCCGCTCATGTTTTCCGGCATCCTGCAGCTTCTTTTCAACGCCGCTGACATTATTGTGGCCGGACGCTTCGCCGGGCACCAGGCCCTTGCCGCGGTGGGAAGCACCAGTTCCCTGATCAACCTGCTGGTGAACGTCTTCATCGGTCTTTCCGTGGGCACCAACGTGCTCTGCGCCAACTACATCGGCGCGAAGCAGGAAAAGGCCGTCAGCGAAACGGTGCACACCTCCGTGCTGTTAAGCCTGGTGTGCGGCGTGATCCTGATCTTCATCGGCGTCCTTCTGGCAAAGCCGCTTCTGACCCTCATGGGCACGCCGGACGACGTGCTGGATCAGGCGACGCTGTACATGCGGATCTATTTCGTCGGCATGCCTGCCACCATGCTCTATAACTTCGGCGCGGCCATCCTGCGGGCGGTGGGCGATACCAAGCGCCCTCTGTATTTCCTGTTCGCCTCCGGCGTGGTGAACGTCATCCTGAACCTGGTCTTCGTCATCGTTTTCCATATGGGCGTTGCCGGCGTGGCCATCGCCACCGTGATCTCCCAGTGCATTTCCGCCCTTCTGGTCCTGCGCTGTCTGATCCGCGAGGAG
Organism: uncultured Lachnospiraceae bacterium; assembly: GCA_944380025.1. Lineage (GTDB taxonomy): Bacteria > Bacillota > Clostridia > Lachnospirales > Lachnospiraceae > Eisenbergiella. Next base: position 15,791 of record CALWGL010000015.1, on the reverse strand, counting down.
GGCATGTACCGCCTGCACCTGAACAAACTGAAGATCCACAAAAACCGTCTGATCCTGATGATCCGCATCGGCCTTCCCGCGGGAATGCAGGGCGCGATCTTTTCCATCTCCAACGTGCTGATCCAGTCCTCCGTCAATTCCTTCGGCTCCGTGGCCATGGCGGGAAATACGGCGGCCAGCAACATCGAGGGCTTCATCTATACGGCCATGAACGCCTTCCATCAGACCTCCATCAGCTTTACCAGCCAGAACTACGGCGCGGGAAACAAAAAACGGATCACCCGCATCCTGATCCTGTGTGAGATCCTTGTTTTCATCGTGGGCTGCTCCTTCGGAAATCTGGCTTACCTGTTCGGCGACAAGCTGCTCCTGATCTATTCCACCGACGCCGAAGTGATCCAATACGGCCTGATCCGGATGGGCGTGATCTGCACCACCTATTTCCTCTGCGGCATGATGGACGTGCTGGTGGGAAGCCTGCGCGGCCTGAACTACGCCATCCTTCCCATGCTGGTCTCCATCGCCGGAGCCTGCGGTCTGCGGATCCTGTGGATCTTCACCGTGTTCCAGTGGGACCGCACCCTGTTCGTCCTTTACCTGTCCTACCCGGTGTCCTGGGCCGTTACCGCCGCCTGCCACCTGATCTGCTATATCGTCCTGAAACGTTATCTGGATAAAAAGGAGAGCTTTGGCCTGGGAATATAACCGTAAAAGCCGCCAACCGGCTTTCGGAACTCCTTCTGCGCCAGCGCCGGGCCTGAGCAGCTGCCGGGAGCGCTTTTTTCAGAAAGCCGGTCCCGGCGGCCGCCTATCCGATCTTATAAACATTCACTCCCACATCACTGTAGAAAAAATTCCCTCCCTGCCCGCTCACCGTCAGTGTGGACGGCGGGTTCGTGACAGATACCACGGTCGAAAAGGAAAGGCTCGAATACTGGTTCTGCGTCTGCAGCACCTCCTGCGCCGCCGCGCCGGAAACCGGATTTCCATCCTGTTCCAGCGTAAACTGCAGGTTCAGCGGCAGCGTATCCCCGGATGCCGGAGAGATCGTCCCATGGAAGGAAACCGCATAGACGCCCGGCTCATTCAGAAGAAAGCTTCCGCTTCTTTCCGCATGGGAGACCGCCGTTCCCGCAGCCCCCCCGTTCAGGTCGAAAACCAGCGGCGTCCCGGAGCTCCCGGGAGAAGCCGGCACGGAATAGGCGGACAGATATTCCGCTGCCGGAGCCGTTCCGGCCGGGCCGGTGCTTCCGGTGGGGCCCGTCGGGCCGGGGGCTCCCGTTGGGCCCGTGCTTCCGGTGGGACCTGTTGGACCGGGGACTCCCGTTGGGCCCGTGCTTCCCGACGGGCCCGTCGGGCCGGGGACTCCCGTTGGGCCTGTGCTTCCCGTCGGGCCGGGGACTCCCGTTGGGCCTGTGCTTCCCGTCGGCCCTGTGCTTCCCGTAGGACCTGTCGGGCCGGGGGCTCCCGTTGGGCCTGTGCTTCCCGTCGGCCCTGTGCTTCCCGTGGGGCCCGTCGGGCCGGGGGCTCCCGTCGGCCCTGTGCTTCCCGTAGGACCTGTCGGGCCGGGGGCTCCTGTCGGCCCCGTGCTTCCGGTGGGGCCCGTCGGACCGGGGGCTCCCGTCGGCCCTGTGCTTCCGGCCGGGCCCGTCGGGCCGGTGCAGATACAGGGCGGAACCTGTCTGGGACGTTTTCTGCAGCGTCTGGTCGATCCGCCGCTGCAGGGAACACAGCGCTGTCTTCCTGTGGTCTCCGGTTCCTTTTCTGTATGATCTGAAAATGGTCTGCCATCTCCGGGTTCCAAAATTCACCTCATGAACCGCCTCCGCATCCAAAAACCGGAAGTGGCTCCCGCGGATACAGAAGCGGCATTCTTTCTTTTTTTGATACCATATGCGCTCGGAAGGCAGACGGTTCCTTTCCTGACATCTGTTACCCTATCTTCTTATCCATGGATCCGGCTTCTCTCAGGCCGGCAAAATACCGGCGGTTCTGCAGAAAATAAGGAGACTGCGGCCGGTATACACCCGCCTGTTCGTTATATTCCTCCGCCCGTTTGGGATCCCCCATCCGGTCATAGCAGACGCACAGCTGGATGCAGGGAAGGAATCCCCGGCTGTCCAGCTCCGCAAAGCCGCCCTCTTCTTCTGTTCTTTTTCCCTGTGCCAGCGCAGCCTGGTACCAGAATGCAGCCGCCTCATACTGCTCTCTGTCCAGAAAATGCTTCCCCAGGTCGCAGCACAGCTCCGGACGCGGCGCCCCGAGTTCAAGCCCGGAAAGAAGGGCCGCAAGGGCTTCCGCTTCCCGTCCCTGCCGGTAGCGGCAGTAAGCAAGCAGACGCACCGCCTCCATCCGATTGACGATCCATGCATCCGGTTCCTTCAGAAATTTTTCAAAAACCCGTTCCGCCTCTTCATATTTTTCGTGAAAATATAATTCCCTTCCATAATAATACTGCTGTCTGGCATCCAGGCTCCGGTTCTCCTTCAAAAGCCGCTCATAGATCCGCAGATTCCTGTCCCGGTCCCCAGGGCCTTTCTTTTCATGCCGGATGGGCGCGGGAAGACGAAGGACCCTGCCGAAGGGCACGATCGCTTCATGCACGGCCCCCGTCCAGACGCACTGTCCGCAGTTTCGCAGGATGCGCTCTCTTTCAAAAGAAAAGACCGCCTTTCCCGTTTCATCAAAGGCAGTCTCATAGGGCAGCAGGATCACATCCGCATTCAGCCGCGCCTTCTCCTCCAGAAGGAGGCGAAGGGAGGCCTCCGGCAGCACATCGTCCGCATCCAGCCACATCAGATAATCCCCCTCCGCTTTGGAAAAGGAAAAATTCCTCGCCGCCGCAAAGTCGTCCCTCCACGGGAAATCATAAATGCGATCGGTAAACCGCCCGGCGATCTCCTTTGTGGCGTCAGTCGATCCCGTATCCACGACGATGATCTCATCCGCCAGAGCGGCGGCGCTGTTCAGGCAGCGCTCCAGGACCGCCTCTTCATTTTTTACGATCATGCACAGGCTCCAGGTCGGCACAGCTTCCTCCGCAGCGAAGATTTCTTGCTCTGTATTCCTATTCTATGCGGCGGCGGCCTGCAGGTTTCCGCCTTTTCCGGAATTCGTCCCGTGAGGAAAGCCAGACGCCGGCCGCCATCAGTATGACCGCGGCAAAATACGTGGCACCAGGCATCTCCCTGAAGATGAGCAGGGAAAGAAACGCCGCGATAAACGGGGCAACGGCATAATAAGCGCTTGTTCTCGCCGCGCCAAGCAGGCGCTGTGAGTATACATAAAAATAGATGCTCAGGCCATAGGCGACAAATCCGACGCACAGGGCGGCGGCAATGCTCCCGCATGCCTTGATCCGTTCTCCGGCACACAGGCCGATGATAACCGAGCCCCCGCCGGAAAAAATACCTTTCAGCAGGACGATCTGCAGCGGATCTTTAGACGACAGTTTCCGGGTGCAGTTGTTCTCGAATCCCCAGCACACTGCGGCAAGAAGCACCAGCAGAGACCCGTAAGAAAAGTGCAGGCCTGAAATATCCTCAAAAGACAGCACGGCGCACGACAGCGTTACAAACAGGATCCCTGCCCAGAGTCTGGGGCTGATCTTCTCGTGAAAGACCATAAGCGCGATAACTGCGGTCGCAACGATCTCAAAATTATTGAGCAGAGAGGCATTTGCAGCCGTTGTGGCGTTCAGGCCGAACAGAAGGCAGATCGGCGCGGCGATATCCAGCAGGATCATGGCCGCCGTATATGGCAGTTCTGCTGCCGTCAGTCCCCTTTCCTTTGATCCTGACCCGCGCAGCTTCCGAACCAGAACAATAAACAGCATTCCGCTCCCTGCTCCAATATACAGAAAGCCTGCCGTCAGCGTTGGCGGCATATAGTCCAGCAGAATTTTGGAAAAAGGCGCATTGATCGCGTACAGAGCCGCCGCAAGCAGGGCGGAAGCAATCCCTTTTTTTCTGTTCGGTTCCATGGCAGTCTCCTTGACATTCCCGAAAAATTACAGTACATTTTGTACAATACCAGACACTTTGTTCGATTATATGACCAGACTGCCTTTCAAAACAAGAATCAAATCAGATAAAACGTAAGTTATCGAACATTTTAACGAAATTGTACGGAGAACAGGTATGGACAGACGACAGCAGAAAACAAAATCAGCCATCTACGAAGCGTTCAGCCGGCTGCTTGAGAAAAAGAGCTATAATCATATTACCATTCAGGAGATCATCGATGAAGCGAACATCGGACGCAGCACCTTCTACGCTCATTTTGAGACGAAGGACAATCTGCTGCAGGATATATGCGAACAGATCTTCGGTCATGTTTTCTCTGATGTACAGAAAGCGGAAGCGCATCACGATTTTTCAAAGGAAAACAGCACGCTGGCGGATAAGCTTACCCATCTCCTTTATCATCTGAAAGAACAGCGCAATGATATCCTGGTCCTTCTTTCCGGTGAGAGCGGCGATCTTTTCCTGCAATATTTCAAAACGGCTTCCCGACCGCTGTTCACAGAATATGCGGCTTCGGCCTCCCCCTCTGTCCCCGAAGACTTTGCGCTGAATCATTATGTCAGCAGCTTTGCGGAAGCTGTGAAATGGTGGGCAGGCGGGGGCATGCGGATCTCTCCCGAAAAGGTAGTTGCGTATTATCTGGCGTTAATAAAATAAGATCCGGCTTTCCTTCTCAGCCGGATCAAACGCCAAAGGGAGGCAGCTTCTTTACGAAGTGCCTCCCCTGGAATCGCTTTTCGCGTATGTTACTTCAATTATTCAGCAACGGTCTCGGTTGCGGTCTCGGTTGCTGCCTCAGTAGCTGCTTCCGTGGTCTCCTCGGTAGCTGCCTCAGTGGTAGCTTCCTCAGTAGCCGCTTCCGTGGTCTCCTCGGTAGCTGCCTCGGTGGTCTCCTCAGTAGCCGCTTCCGTGGTCTCCTCGGTAGCTGCCTCGGTGGTCTCCTCAGTAGCTGCTTCCGTGGTCTCCTCAACAGCTGCCTCGGTGGTAGCCTCTACGCTGCTCTCTTCAACAACGGTCTCAACCGGAGCTGCAGACTCGGTGGTGGTCTCGGTGGATCCGCATGCAACCATCATTGCGGACGTAACAACTGCTGCCGTTAAAACTGCTACAATTTTTTTCTTCATAATATTTCTCCTCCTGAATCCAATCACTCAACCGGTAAAACCGGCTGGAACTTGATTACGTGGTAGAGGATAACACGTTTCTTCTGCAATGTAAAGAGTTTTTATAAATTCTTTTAACAAATTATGAATTTCATAAGGTTTTGTTCACATTTTATTCACATTTATCGCAGTATTTCCAATCTTTCCCTGTTTTCTCTCAAAAAGTGAGCCTTTCGGATGATATTGAAGGACTCTCCGGCACATGCTAAAATGAAACCGATAATCTGAAAACAACAAGGTCCGCGGCCTCAGGCTGAGCTTTGCCGTGTGTGCCTTTCGTTTCAAATGCTTCACCAGGGAGGAAAACTATGTCGTCTTATCTTCTGGAATGCTGCGTGGATTCCGCAGAATCTGCGCTGAATGCCGCGCAGGGCGGCGCAGACCGGCTGGAGCTGTGCTCCGGACTTGTCATCGGCGGAATCACGCCGACGCTCTCCCTTTATGAACAGGTCCGCCGTCATACCGGCCTTCCCATCCACATTCTCATCCGTCCCCGCTTCGGTGATTTTCTCTACAGCAATCAGGAGCTGTCCGTAATGGAGGCCGATATCCGCGCCTTCCGCCAGGCCGGCGCGCAGGGCGTGGTGATCGGCTGCCTTACCCCGGAGGGGGATCTGGATCCGGAAGCCATGAAACGGCTTATGGCAGCTGCCGGCGGCATGTCCATTACCCTTCACCGCGCCTTTGACATGTGCCGCGATCCCTTCCGGACGCTTGCGCAGGCAAAAGCGCTCGGCATCAATACCATCCTCACCTCCGGGCAGGCTGACTCCTGTCTGCATGGAATCCCTCTCCTCAGCCGCCTCTGCGCGCTGGCAGGAGATTCCCTTACCATTCTGGCCGGAGCCGGGATCAATGAGGAAGCCGTCCGCGTCCTCCTTGCCCGTACGCCCCTCACCGCTTTCCACATGTCCGGCAAAACTGTCCTGGAAAGCGCCATGCGCTTTCGCAACCCCAACGTCTCCATGGGCCTTCCCGGCCTGAGTGAATACGAGATCTGGCGCACCGACCCGGAAGCCGTCCGCGCCGTCCGCCGCCTGCTCAGCCGCCCCGGCCATCCTTCCGCATAAAAAGCGGGTGCCCCTGCACCCACTTTTTTATGCTTCGCAACACCAGAAAAACGCGCTGTAGGGCGGCAGCTGGCTTCCGCCGCCGAAATCGTGCTTTTTGCCGGTGATCAGATCCACCGCCATGCCGCAGCCGGCGTCAAAATGGGCGGTATAGGGTTCGCTGTCGGCATTGATGGCGACCAGCACGCGCTCCCCTTCCGTCTTCCGTTCAAAAATGCACTGCTTATTGGTCAGGACCACGGAACGGAACGCCCCGTAATTCAGGGCTTTTGATCCCTTCTTCGCTTCGGCAAGCTTTCCGATGTATTCCGTCAGCTCATTTTCCTCCGGCTTCTCAAAGCAGGGACGCAGAGCCGGATCTCCGTCGCTCTTATTTCCCTTCGCTCCCCACTCGCTTCCGTAATAAATGCAGGGAATGCCCGGCATGCCGAAGGCCATCGCATAGATCAGCGGAAGATGCTTTTCATTGGTCAGAATACTCGCAATCCTCGTCACATCATGGTTATCCACAAAGGACATCAGATGAAGACCCTTGTACAGAGTCCAGTTCTCCGGCCCGAACTGTCTCATCAGAGAATGATTGATTTCAAACAGGTTCATGCTGTTGAAGCTGGAATACAGTCCCTTATAGCATTCGTAGTTGGTGCAGGAATGCAGCATCTGATCGTTCACCAGCGTCTTATAATCTCCGTGCAGGATCTCTCCTACCAGGAAAAAATCCTTTTTCAGCCCGTCGCAGAAGCTGCGGAGCCTGCGTACAAAATCATGATCCAGAAGGTAGGCCACATCCAGGCGCAGACCGTCGATATCAAAGGTTTCCACCCAGAAACGGACGCTCTCCAGAATATGGTTTACCACCTCGTCATTTTTCAGGTTCAGCTTCACCAGGTCGTAATTTCCTTCCCAGCCCTCGTACCACAGGCCGTCGTTATAATTGGAATTCCCGCCCAGGTTGATATGGAACCAGTTCAGATACGGCGAACGCTCCCGGTTCTTCAATACATCCTGGAATGCCCAGAAACCTCTTCCCACATGGTTGAACACTCCGTCCAGCACCACCCGGATCCCGGTCTCATGCAGGCTCTTGCATACCTCCGCAAAATCCTCGTTGCTTCCAAGCCTGCAGTCAATTTTTCTGAAATCCCTTGTATTATAGCCGTGGGTATCGGATTCAAATACCGGAGAAAAATAGATGGCGTCCGCGCCGGTTTTCCTGATATGAGGGATCCACTCCTCCACCTTCCGGATCCGGGGTTTTTCCACACCGTCGTTTTCAAACGGCGCTCCGCAGAAGCCAAGCGGATAGATCTGATAAAACACACTTTCGTATGCCCACATTTTCTGTAACCTCCTGTTGCCGCCGCAGACGGCGGATTCTTTTCTTTAAAAAGGCATGCGCCGTGCGCCCTTCAGACCGGGCGCAGCCGACCCGTTTATTATACCATATCCTCTTCCGCCCGTCACTTACTTTTCCAAACCCGACAGGCCTCCGGGTTACTGCGCAGGCCGAGGCTGAACTATAACGCCCCCGCAGCTTTCCACATTTCCCCATATTCCGTTATCCACACCATTCTTTTTTTGTGGATAAGCCGCATAATTTTTCCGCTCATCGGCCGGAATTCCATTGACCGGATCAGTTCTGCACATCCTGTTTTCTCCTTTTTGTGCAAATGTGGAAAAGCTCTCTTTCCCGCTGTTTTTCAGCTGTTCCGGCAAAAATAATCCCCAGTTTCCACATACTTATCCACAAACCTTCCGGTCAATCACAGGCTGCCCGTTCCCGTTTTCGTCATTTTACGTCTTTTTTCACCCAAAGATCCCTTTTCCCACATACTTATCCACAGTCCTTCCCCTTCCCATCCGGGCAAAAGCAGAATCCCCCTCTTCCGGTCAGATTTCTTCCTACAGCCATTCATCCCAGAAGCGCTCCACCCTGTCCGCGATCCTGTCCGCCGTAACAGCCTCATATTCGGTCCATTCTCTGGGAAACAGGTGCTGATAGGAAGAAACCAGGAAACGATCGTCCAGAAGGACGACGATCCCCACATCCTCCGCTGTCCGGATCACCCGTCCCGCCGCCTGCAGGACTTTATTCATTCCGGGATAGCGATAGGCATAGTCGAAACCGTTTTTCCCCAGCCCGTCAAAATACTGCCGGAGGATCTCCCGCTCCGTGCAGACCTGCGGCAGTCCGGTCCCCACGATGATGGCGCCGATGAGACTGTCATTTTTCAGATCGATCCCTTCGCTGAAGATCCCTCCCATCACGCAGAAACCGAGAAGGCTCCTGTCCTCCTCTTCTTCCACCTCCATACGGATCCTGTCCTCCAGCACACAGTCCCGGTTTCCCTCAAAACGGCCAAGAAAATCCTCCCGCTCCTCCTCGGTCATATGATCCTCCTGGATCAGGCACTCCTCCCTGCTTTCATCCAGGAAGCATTCCTCATAGATCTCATACACGTTCCGAAGGAAGGAATGGGAAGGAAAAAAGACCAGATAGTTTCCCTGCCGCTGCGCGGTGATCTCATGAAGATAACGGGCAATGCTGTAATATTCCTGCCTTCCTCTCCGGCTGTAGCGGCTCGTCACATCCCCGCCGATAAACAGCCCCTTTCTGCGCGGGTCAAAGGAGGATCTGGCATAGACCTCATAATCCTCCCCGTCTCCGCCCAGCAGTCCCTTATAATACTGAATGGGCAGCAGAGTGGCGGAAAACAGGATCGTACTCGCCGCCCGTTCCATACACTCCTGCAGGTTGACGGAAGGATCGACACAGAACAGCTTCAGAAGGAACTCCCCTTCCCCCGCGAGTTCGGTATAGACCACATAATGATCATCAAGCCTGTCATAAATATCCAGAAAATGCGTCAGCACAAAATAAAATTCCAGGATCTCATCCCGTACCGGATTCTGCCCCGAACCGCCGTCATGGTCCTCCAGCCAGCTTCCCATAGTCTCGGAAAGCTGCTCCACCGCATTTACCAGTCCGTCGATCTCCTTTACCGGAACCACCCGCCAGTCCTCGCATTCCCGCTTCAGAGAAAGCATCTGCGCGTTGCATTTTTCCAGAAGCCTTTCCATCTTTCGGTCATACTCCTTCACCGTCCGCTTCAGCTCCAGGAAATCTTCCTTTACCAGAAGGGCGCTGTACATCTCTCTCCCGCGCTCTACCAGATTGTGAGCCTCATCGATCAGGAAAACGGGCAGGCCGCCTCCGGCCGTTCCGGTATTCCAGGCTCCCATGCCGCTTCCCTGGGTTCTGTCCCCGAAAAACCGCCTGAGATAGACATGAGGATCGAACACATAATTATAGTCACAGATGATCCCATCGGAAAACAGGCTCATATCCAGGCTCAGCTCAAAGGGACAGACCTGATATCTGCGCGCGTACGCCTCGATGGTCTCCCGATGATAATGATCCTCATGCAGGAGCAGATCATACATGGCGTCATTGACCCGGTCATAATGCCCCTTCGCGTACGGACATGCGGCCGGATTGCACTCCGTTTCCTCCAGAAAGCAGATCTTCTCCTTTGCCGTCAGGATCACCGTCTTCATCCGAAGGCCCTTTTCCCGAAGCAGCTGAAACGTATTGTCCGCCACTGTCCGCGTGATGGTCTTCGCCGTCAGATAGAAGATCCGTTCCGCCTTTCCTTCTCCCACTGCCTTCACCGCCGGGAATACCGTGGAGAGCGTCTTCCCCACTCCCGTGGGCGCTTCAATGAACAGCTTCCGTTTACGGGCGATGCTGCGGTATACATATCCGGCAAGCTCCTTCTGTCCCTCCCGATACGCATAGGGAAAAGCGAGCGCCTTTATGGAAGCCGTACGGATCTGCTGCCACTCAAACCCGAAATCCGCCCACTTACGATACTCCTCCAGAAGGCCGAAAAACCATTCCTCCAGCTCCTTTACGGAGTATTCCTCCTGAAAATACCTGAGTTCCTCCGTTTCCAGCTGACAGTAGGTCATCCGGATCCCCATCCGCTCCCGTCCGCTTTTTGCCGCATACATGTATGCATAGCACTTTGCCTGTGCCAGATGCACCGGAACCGGTTCCTTCATCCTCTCCAGATCCCGGTAGGTTCCCTTGATCTCGTCGATGACCGCCGTCTTCTGCTCCGCGCTGTCTCCATAGATCACGCCGTCCGCACGCCCCTCCACCACAAGATCATAGGAAGGAGCCGGATACACAAAGCGCAGCGTCACCTCCGCCTGGTATTCCGCTCCCATCCTTCTCTGGATCATGCGGTGGATCCGCCCGCCTTCCGCCATCGCGCCCTCCGGCGCCGTCCTCTTTCTGTTGTCAATATCGCCGCTTCGCAGAATAAATTCCACCAGGGCGCGCACCGATATCCTGATCTCCATCCGACAGCCTCCTTCCGGGGCCGGCATGTCCTGCATGCGGCAGGCCCCCTGCTTCCCCGGTATTTCAAGTTTCATACTATCATTTCATCCGGTGTCAAACAAGAGAAAAACGCCCCGGAGTCTGAACTCCGGAGCGCCCTGTGTTGCTGTTCAGCCTTCGGCAGAACAGCAACGCGTTCTGTTCCTCTGCTTCCCTGCCGGTCAGCCGGCCGGCAGAAAACGCCTCACGTATCCGTCAAATTCCTCGCTGTAGCCGTGACAGAGGACCGTCAGGACCCTCTTAAGATCCAGGCCGAGCACGCCGAGGATGGATTTCGCGTCCACAACATATCTGTTGTAGGAGATATCAATATCAAAATCACACTTCGAAGCCGCGCGGACGAAATCCTTTACCTCATCCGGCCTTAACATGATCCTGTACTGAAAGAATTCATTTCCACTCGTCAACTGTTTCACATCCTTTCCAGACCTTCCTGCCGTCCGGCAGAAAGCTTCCAAACCGTTTCCGTCCTGCCTGTTCCAGGACGAACCCATTATACAGGAATTCCATAAAATGTAAACCGGCATTTTCACCAAATCGCCGCCATACAGGCTGTATGGCGCTATCTGAATTCCGTCATGTAGCCGCGGAACCGCAGAGGAAGAAGCTGCCTCTGAAGCGCTCCGTTTTCCCTCTCTTTTATCATTATCTTACGGCAGAAGAACCGGAAAAGTTCCTGCATCTGAAGCTCCCCTTCCGAAAGCTCCGGACCGGGAAGCTCTGCGCCCTCCTCACGGACCGCCAGGAACCATTCCCCATGCGCGGGATGCACGCCGTAAAGACGTCTTCCTTCATCCAGGATCACAAAATTCTCTCCCGGGAAACGATCGGCGAAATGGGGCATCATATGCGCCAGCACATTGTTTTTGGGCCGGATCCTCGCAAACAGAAGGCCGCTTTTCGTTTCCTCAAACCGCAGGAATCCCAGAAGGTGATGGGATTCGTTTCCCGCCGCCCGCGCAAGCGCAAAGGTACGCGCCACAAACGGGTTTCCCAGATGGGCCATCAGCTCCCCCTTCACCCGTCCCGAAAGCCCCTCAGCCACGGTACGGTATACGGCCTGCCCCTTGTCCTCCTGCCGGGAAGACAGGGCCAGGCAGATCTGCTCATAGCATTCCGCGCCGAACCGCCTGCGAAGCGTGCGCGCCATCTTTTCCGCCTTCCCAGGATCGGGAACCACCCGGATGTAATCGGCAAACAGGCACAGATTCCCTTCCTCCCCTGCCTGGAGCTTCGTCCGGAGCGGGTCGCATCTTCTCTCATACGCTTCATAGATTCCCGTAAAGATCCCCTCCTGGGAATCCTCACAGATCAGGATCCTTGTCTGTTCCATACTTTCCTCATCCTCCCGGGCACAGCAAGGCAGAACTTTGCTCTGCTCCGGCTGTCCTTTCATCCTTTTCCGGGCCGAAATTCACATCGTCGAACAGAGAAAGCTGCCGGTAGGTCACGCTCCCCGCTCCCGGAAGGAACCCCTCCGGAAGAAGTCCTTCCGGCAGGTATCCTTCCATCCGCCCGCTCTTCCTTCCCGCCCCGCTCTCTCTTCCCGCCCCGCGCTTTTCCCCGATCAGCCTGCCCGCAAGAAAATCCTCATCCAGCCTGAGCGGACACAGCATCCTCCCTCCGCAGGTGATAAAGTACATGGCCCGCTTTAATACCACGCCCATCTTCTTCAGATCCTCAAAGCGCAGAAGGCTGTTCCTTCTCGCGCCCACGATGCGCCTGGCGCTCTTCACCCCGATCCCAGGGACGCGCAGAAGAAGGGAATAGTCCGCCCGGCAGACCTCCACGGGAAAACATTCCAGATGCCGCAGCGCCCAGTCCTCCTTGGGATCCAGCAGGACATTGAAATTCGGCTTTTCCTCATTCAGAAGCTCCTCCGCCCGGAAACCGTAGAAACGCAGAAGCCAGTCCGCCTGATAAAGCCTGTGCTCCCTCAGAAGCGGAGGCCCGCCCGGAAGGGCCGGAAGCTCCCTGTCCTGATTCACCGCCACGAAGGCGGAATAGAACACCCGCTTCAGGTCAAACCGGTCGTAAAGGGACTGCGCCACAGACAGGATCTGATAGTCCGTCTCCGGCGTCGCTCCGATGATCATCTGCGTGGACTGCCCCGCCGGGACAAAGGAAGGCGCGTGGCGGTAAACGGCAAGCTCCTGCCTGTTCTGCGAGATCCCTGTCTGGATCTGCCTCATGGGCGCAAGGATCGTCCTGCGGTGTTTGTTCGGCGCAAGCCGCCGCAGTCCCTCCGCCGTAGGAAGCTCCAGGTTCACGCTCATCCGGTCTGCCAGAAAGCCCGTCCTTCTCACCAGCTCCGGATCCGCTCCCGGTATGGCCTTCACATGAATATAACCCTGAAAGCGGTATACCTTCCTCAGCCGGTACAGCGTGGCATATAAAAGCTCCATGGTATGATCCGGGCTGTACAGGATCCCGGAGCTTAGAAACAGCCCTTCGATATAATTGCGCCGGTAGAATTCGATCGTCAGCCGGCAGACCTCCTCCGGCGTAAACGACGCCCTCGGCACGTCATTGCTCCTGCGGTTGACGCAATACCTGCAGTCATAGATGCATTCGTTCGTAAACAGGATCTTCAGCAGGCTGATGCAGCGCCCATCTCCCGAAAAGCTGTGACAGATCCCGGCGCTGACCGCATTCCCGATCCCCGTTCCGTCTCCCCGCCTGTCGCTTCCGCTGCTCGTGCAGGCAACGTCATATTTGGCCGCGTCCGTCAGGATTCCCAGCTTCTCCATCAGGCTCTGTCCGCTCTGCGTGATCCGGTATTCCATATTCTCCTCCAAATACGAACATTTGTTCTTTTCTTATTATAGTACATATGTTCGATATGCGCAAGAAAAAAATGCTCTGTCCGGACGATTCTTTTTCCACTCCGTTACTGTTCAGCCTTCGGCAGAACAGTAACGGCATCCGGTCATTCCAATCGCTTCGCGATGGGCCGGATGCTTCCTTCCTGTACGTTTTTGTACGGTCTGCGCAGTAAATGCGCAGACCTGTCTGAACAGTAACTCCACTCCATTCTTTTTTCTTCTTCCTTCAGCGTCCTTTCATAGGCCTCAAGCACCCGCTCCCCGAAGCGGCGCGCGCTGTATTCCCGCCCTGTCTTCGCCGCGCGTTCGCCGAACCGCCTCCTCCTGTCTTCTTCTCCGGCAAGCAGGCGGCAGAATGCGGCAAACTCCTCTGCTGTCTCATATACATAGCCGTTATATCCGCTGCGGACGATCCCCTCCACGCATTCGTCCCTTCTGCAGACCACAGGCAGACCGGCGCTCAGCGCTTCCAGATAGGTGATCCCCTGCGTTTCGCTTTGGGAAGCGCAGACGAACAGATCCGCCGCATGATACCAGGCCGGCGTTTCCTCAAACGGGATCATCCCCGGAAAATGGATCCTCTCCCGCCCCTTCTGCCGCCCGGCAAGCTCCATGAGCCTCTCCCGCTCCGGCCCGTCTCCCGCGATCACCAGCTCCGTCCCCTCGTCCAGCATTCCGAAGCAGGCGATCAGCTCCTCCAGATTCTTTTCCTTCGCCAGCCTTCCCAGCGCCAGCAGCACGATCCGCTCCGGCCCGATCCCGAGACTGCCGCGGATCCGCATCCTGTCCGGATCCCCCTTCTTTCCCGGCGCAAACCGTTCCGTCCGGATCCCTGTAGGGATCACTTCAATAGGCCTGTCTACCCCATAGCCCGCAAGCAGTCTCTCCACCTTCCCCGTCGGCACGATCACCCGGTCCGTCCGCTTCAAGACAAGCCGGGAAAACAGCGCCGCCGCCCGCCTCCCCCAGGGCTTTCCCGCGCTGAAATAGTGCGTATAATCCTCATAAACCGTATGATAGGTATGAACGATGGGAATCCCTGTTTTCCCTGCGATCCGCTTTGCCGCCAGGAAGCTGCTGAATTCACACTGAGAATGGATCAGATCCGGCTTCCAGGCAAGAAGCTCCTCCAGACAGCGGCCGGACGGAAACGCCGCGCGTGCGCCTGGATAGATCCGGGAGGCATCCACAGAGGACAGATAATAGACCGCTCCCTCCCTGCCTTCCTGCCCGTTCTCTGAAAGCGTCAGGATGCGGACCTCGCAGCCCAGCCTCTCCAGCTGCTCCTTCAGCGTGACCACGCTGGTCACGACCCCGTTGATCACCGGCTCATACCAGTCTGTTGTAATCAGGATCTTCAGCCTTTCCATATGCCCGTCCTCTGTTTTCCAGCTTCTCACAGATCTGTGCCAGAGCGCTTCCGATCCGGATGATGCTGTTCTTTTCTGCCGCCCGGTACGCCTCTTCTGTCAGATCCGCTAGTTTCCCCTCCAGGATCCCCGCAAGAAGCTCCTCAAATTCTTCTCTGTTTTTGCCTTTATAAACCTGCTTCCCGTGCTCCAGCCAGCCCTCGTATACGGGAATATCCCGCACCAGGACCGGAAGACGCATGGCCATCGCTTCCAGCATCACGATCCCCTCCGTTTCCTCCAGCGTGGGAAAGAAAAAAAGATCGCTCCCGCTGTAGGCGTCCAGAAGCTCCTGTCCGTCCGCATATCCCGGGAAAAAAAGATTGGAAAGACCAGCCCCCAGCGCCCGCTTCACCTGCTTTGTCACCAGCGCCGGAGGCGTATATCCCAGCCAGACAAACGCGTACTGCGGGAAGCTCCCCGCCGCCTCCACAAAATCCAGAATGCCCTTCCGCTCCATATAATGTCCCACGCACAGCACGATCTTCTGCTGCGGCGAAAAGCCGAAACGCTGCCGGAACCGCTTTCCGTCCTCCTCCCTGCGCACAAACGTCTCCAGATCGATCCCGTTGGAAAGGACTGTGACAGGCGCGCCGATCCCCTCCTTTTCCAGCAGCCTTTCGGAATAGGGTGTGGGCGTGATCACCAGATCCGCGCAGGAAAGACACCTTCTGTTCCACCGGCCGAACAGGCCGGAAAGCTGATTGGAGCCGGGAAAGGAATTTCGGAAGTCCTCTCTGGTGGAATGTCCGTACCAGATCACCCGTTTTCCCGCCGCCCCGGCACGAAATCCCATCCACAGAGAATCCGGAAATACGGTATTCAAAATCACCGCGTCATACTCCTCTTTAGGATCAAGGGTAAAAGAGACCCCCGCCGATTCCAGCGCCC
>CALWGL010000014.1 GCA_944380025.1 uncultured Lachnospiraceae bacterium | reverse complement strand
TCCCTGCACAGGGCGACCACCGCGTCCAGGAAGGCCTGCGCCTTTTCCGGATCGCTCTGTCCTTCCTTCGTCACGCCGATGGCGTCTCCCAGCCGCGCGAAGCGCTCATAGGCTCCGTCCAGGGCAAAGGTCAGGCAGGCCTTCAGAAGCATGGCGTTGGAAATGCCGTGCGCCACATGGAACAGGGCGCCGATGGGACGGCTCATGCCGTGCACGATGGTGACGGAAGCGTTGTTGAAGGCGATGCCCGCTTCCAGGGCCGCCAGGGACATTTCCTCTCTGGCCTCCACATTTCCGCCCTCGTGGAAGGCAACGGGCAGATACTTGAAGATCCTCTGCACCGCGGAAAGGGCGAATACATCCGTAAGCGGCTGTGCCTTCACGGAGGTGAAGGACTCCACCGCGTGGGTCAGAGCGTCAAGGCCGGTGGCCGCCGTGGTCTTCGGAGGCGCGGTGATCGTGAACTGAGGATCCACGATCGCCAGATCCGGCATCAGCACGTCCCCTCTCAACAGCATCTTCACATCCTTTTCGGTATCCGTGATGATGGTGAAGCGGGTCGCCTCGGAACCGGTTCCCGCCGTGGTGGGAATGGCCGCCGTGGGAGGAAGGTTCCCTTCGATCTCCTTTCCGAAGAAATCCGTGATCTTCTGATCCGTCACGGCCAGCGCGGAGATCGCCTTCATGGAGTCGATGGGGCTTCCGCCGCCCAGGGCGATCAGGAAATCGCAGCCGTCCTTTTTGTAAATCTCCAGGCCCTCGTTTACCATCACATCCGTAGGTTCTCCGGTCACGCCGTCGAACACGCTGTAGGGAACCCCGTTTTTCTCCAGGACCGCCGTTACCTTATCCAGGGTCCCCAGCTTTCTCATCATCTGATCCGTAACGATCAGAGCGCGGCTTCCCATCTTCTGAAACTGCTCTCCCGCCTGATCCAGCGCGCCGCTGCCGCTGATGATCTTGCCGGGCATGATAAATCCGTTTGCCATTTTTCCCTCCGTTCCGAAGCGTTATTGGCTCCGTAAATCAGTCTTTTTATTGAAACGGGCTCTCTTCTTTCTTACAAACAGAACCTTTATACGGAAAGAAGAAGCGTCCTGATTTCAAACTTTTGAAATTCCAGCTCCACACAGCCGTCCTTCACGCAAAGCTCCCGCCCCGTTTCCTCCAGGGGAGTGCTTTCCCATACACGGGCTTTCCGCAGTCCTTCCGGCAGAAGGAGCCTCACCCGCTGAGGGCAGCCGGCCGATTCGTACAGCCTGAGCACCGCCCGTCCGCTTCCGTCCTCCGCAAGCTTCACCGCCTCCGGGAATACGTGGCAGACCGTTCCCTGCGCGCCGCCTTCCGGCTGAAGGGCAAAGGTTCCAAGAACCTCCGTCAGCCGTTCCTGTCTTTCCCGCAGCGCCGCGTCCACGTGGGATCTGCGGTTGAACTCCGCCGCCCGCTCCAGAACCTGCGCATTCCGGAATGCTCCGGCGTAGGGGAAGCAGGCGTAGGAAAATTCCTGTCTGCCCTGATCCGCATGCATGTCCGGCATCAGCGGGGAGCGCAGAAGCGTCAGGCTGATGCGGTCCTCCTTCGCG
Organism: uncultured Lachnospiraceae bacterium; assembly: GCA_944380025.1. GTDB lineage: Bacteria > Bacillota > Clostridia > Lachnospirales > Lachnospiraceae > Eisenbergiella. The sequence continues at coordinate 24,934 of CALWGL010000014.1, read as the reverse complement.
CTGAAGCCGTATTTGCAGTCATTGATCAGCGCCAGCCCGTATCTGCCGTCCTCCAGCACGCTGTAGCGGTGTCCGCAGACCTCGTAGCGGTCCTTTTCCCACTGATAGGAGCGTGTGGTCGGTCTGGTCCAGGCGCCGCAGGCGACCTCGGCCGTCACATGGTCCGAACGGAAGGCCGCCGGGAAATCCACCTTCAGCATGCGGTGCCTCTCCTGCCAGTCGATCCTGGTGTGAAACTCCGCCATCCGCCCGTCCGGGCTCAGACAGATGTACTGGGTCAGAGGAGATTCCTTGATCCTTCCTTCCAGCCTCCATGCCGGACGCCCCTCAAAGACATCCTCCGTCATGTGCCAGTCCGCGGTATCCAGCGCTTCCTCTTCCTGCTCATACATGCTGCCGATCTCCCAGGCGTCATAATAGGAATTCACGTTCCGGTACAGCCGGAAGGTATTCATCGGCTCTCCCGCCGCTTCCCACGCCTCACCCGGGCCTTCCGGCCGCAGGCTGAGCACCTGTCCGGCCCTGTTCAGCCGTACGGTGAGAAGATCGCTCTGAAGGAGGAACTCCTCTCCCTCCCGGGAAATTCTCTGTCCGCAGCCTTCCGGGCAGGATCCGTTCCGGCCGGTTCCGCCATCCGCCCGCACGGCCCGCTCCAGCTCAGTGAGGCTTTCCGCCAGGCAGTCCTTTGTCAGACGCGCCACCTCGGCAAGCTCTTCTTCCGCCTCCTGATGCACCCGGGCGATTCCCGTGCCCGGCAGGATATCGTGAAACTCCTGCATGAGAAGCCGTTTCCACAGGATATGCAGCCGCTCCGCCCGCTTTCCGGCGCCCGCGTCCGCTTCCAGGCTCCGCCCGTTCTGAAGCTCCCGCAGCGCCAGCAGCGTATTCCAGTACTCCGCTTCCTTCAGCAGGCACTCGGCTCTCCGCACGCCCAGCTTGGTCTTCGCCTGGGCGGTGTAGGTCCCGCGGTGCCAGGCCAGATACAGCTCGCCGGAAAACACATTTTCACAGCCCCGCTCTTCCAGCTTCCTGAAATAAGCCTCCGGCCCCTCGAATACGGCTCTGGGCGCGCCTTCCAGATCGCGGCAGCGAAGCGCGGCTTCCACAAGCTCTCTGGTGGGGCCGCCGCCTCCGTCGCCGTAGCCGTAGGAATAGATCATCCCTTCGGTCCCTTCGTCCTGGACCCGGTCCTCTTCCCAGCGGCGGATCATGTCCCCGGGCGAGATCCGCGCATTGTTCTCCTTATAAGTATGCGCCAGGATCCGTGTGCCGTCAATTCCCTCCCACCAGAAATCATTGTACGGGAAGGGCTCGCATTCCGGATCCTGCCGGATCAGCTTCTGGGTGGCAAAATAGGACACGCCGCAACGGGAAAGGATCTGGGGAAGCGCCGGAGAAAAGCCGAAGCAGTCCGGCAGCCAGGCCACCCTGCTGTCCGCGCCGAGCTCCTCCTGAAACCATTTCTTTCCGTACAGAAGCTGTCTGATCAGACTTTCTCCGCAGGGCATGTTGGTATCGCTTTCCACGTAAAACGCGCCGTCCGGGATCATCCTTCCTTCCGCGGTCCGCTCCTTCACCCGCTGCCAAAGCTCCGGATAGGATTCCTTCAGATATTCCAGCACAGGAGGCTCGCAGAGCAGGAACTGATATTCCGGATATTCCTCCATCAGCGCCAGCTGATTGCTGTAGGTACGCGCCGCCTTGCGCCTGGTCTCCTCCAGCGTCCACAGCCAGGCCAGATCCAGATGGGACTGGCCGAAAACGGTGAACTCCGGCGCGGTGGAGCCGTTGGTGCAGGAAAGAAGCGGCTTTAAAGCCTCATCGGCCTTTGCAAGGTTCTCTGCCAGCTCTTCCTCCGGAAGCTCAAAATCCGAAAGCAGGGTAAACTTCTTCAGGCCCTCGGTCACCTTCATCGCACGCAGCGACCGCTCCGGGAGACGGGACAGCAGGGAATACAGCGTCAGGTAATCCATGCCCGCCTGAAAGATCTCTTCCTGCCACACGCCCGCGAAGGAAGGCTTCGTCACAAGCTGCGGACCGTCCGCATCGGAAAAGGGCTTCTCTCCCTTCCGGCAGAAACAGCCGCTCTCCATTCTGGGGCCGTGTCCCGCGTAGCATTCCGCCGCGATCAGGAAGCGTTCTCCCGCCTCCGCGCTTTTCGAAAGGGTGATGCAGGAATGCTTCTTATCCACGGCTCCGCTTTCCCTGCCGTTCACCCATACCAGCATTTCCTCTCCGAAGCCGGGCAGGAAGACCAGCCGCTTTCCGGCCAGCCGTTCCGGAACGGTATATTCCAGGAAAAACCAGCCGTACTCCCAGTAGCATCCCCAGGCCGTTCCTTCCGGAACGGGCTTTGCTTCCCGCTCAGCCCGTTCCAGCGCTTCGTTGTAAGTCAGCCTTTCTTTCGTAACAAAGCCGCTGACCTTCAGTTCCTCTTCCGGAAGGATATAGTGCTTCGGGAATTCCTCCGCCCACATATCGAGCCTGTCCTTCCACTGTCTTCCGGGATAATTTCTGCCGTAACTCATTTATTGTTTTCCACTCCGCTTTCGATCAGGAATAAGATTGCCAGCGCCTGGCCGTAGGGCATGGGCTGGATCGGGATGGTCTTGTAGAAGTCCTTGGAGATCCGTCCCATCGGCGTGCCGTAGGAAACCTGATTCACGACCCCGTCCTCAGAGATCAGGGAAAGGATCGGACGAAGCGCCTTCCTTGCGACGCTCTCCCACTTCTGATCCAGCAGTCCCGCATGCACGCCTCTCAGGATGCCATAGGCAAATCCGGCGGTGGCGCTTGCCTCCTCGTACGAATCGGGATCGTCCAGCAGCGTATGCCACATGCCGCTTTCGGCCTGGCATTCCGCCAGCGCCCGCACCTGGTTTTCCAGCGCGCCCTTCAGGATCTTTTCAACGGCGGGCGGGCATTTCAGCGTATCCAGGAATTCCGGGATGGCGATGGTGATCCAGCAGTTTCCTCTGCCCCAGAACGCGCCCGCGAAATTGTTCCGCTCCAGGAAGGTCCAGCCGTGATACCAGAAGCCGGTCTTTTTATCCTGCAGATATTTCATGTGGAGCAGGAACTGATACTGCGCCTCCTCCTGATAATCCTTTCTGTCGAGGATCCGGCCCATGTTGGCCAGGAAAAGCACCGTCATGAACAGGGTATCGTCCCAGATCTCGCCCTCGTTCCAGTCGTCCGATGTCTGATGCTGGATGCCGCCCTCTTCGGTCCTGGGCATCTCGGTCATGATCCACTCCGCGGCCTCGCGGCAGGGAGCCATGTATTCCTCGCTCTTCAGGTACTCCGCCAGATAGGACATCACCAGATAGGGCGCCATGGTGTTCACGTTGGACGGAGGGAAGCCCACTTTTTTCTGGTTGTCATAATACCTGGTCAGGATATCCAGATATTCCTGCTTCCCGGTCATGGAAAACAGCTTCCAGATGCCTACCAGACCGACGCCCTGCGTCCACTCCCAGTGCGCGTATTTCTGAAGCTCCTCTTCGGAAATATGCTTCTTTTCCCTCATGTTCTTCATGAACTGCTCGTCGTCCTCATACAGGATCGGAACGAACGCGTCCACCAGAAGATCCAGTTTCTTTTTCGCTTCTGCTTCCATCTTAGCCTCCTCCTCGTTCCATTTCTTTTCCAGCTCTTCCAGCAGCGGGAGCAGCTCGGAGGGATGCTTTACCGTATAGTCCGGCTTCCAGTCCTCTTCTTCAAACTCGTGGAAGTACCGGGGAGACCAGTCCAGCCAGATGGACGTGATCCCGAAGCGGTTCGCTCCGGCCACATCCTTCTTCAGGTTGTTTCCGATCATCACGATCCTGGATTTATCCGCATCCGTCAGCCCAAGCTGATCCATTGCTGTCTGAAACATGATCTGCGCGGGTTTCTGCTGTCCCACCGTCTCCGACACCACCCAGGCGTCAAAGCAGTGCTTCAGGCCGTTTTCCCGGTATACATTCTGGAAAGATTCCTCCTCGCCGTCCGCCACAAGAGCGATGGTATAGCCCGCTTCATCCATCCGCTGAAGGACCTCACCCGCATCCTCGATGAAGTCCGCCGTGGTGACGATCCCGTCCTCCCGATACTGCTGAGTGGCCTCGTCGATGATCGTGTCCCCGCTGTCCGTGAAAATAATGATCTTTTTCTGTTCCCTCATATTCCTTTACTCCCATCCGCGCCATCGCGCATTTTTTGCGTTTCCATAAAAAGTTTGCATTTTTTGCGTTTTTTCAGTATACTTACAAAGAGCAGCCGCTCTTACTTCCGAGAAAGCAGGTGTCTTTTATGCTGAACCAGATCCATTATGAAGAAAAACGCTTTATCATCGTCAATGACATCCAGAATACACTGTTTTACTTCTTTGACTTTGACACCCGCTCCAATTCCAAAAACATGGAATTCGAGCATTTTCATTCCTACTATGAGATCCACATCCTGCTCAGTCCCCATGCCCTCCATTTTATAGAAGGAATGCCCTATCCGATCCAGGCGAACGATTTCGTCCTGCTTCCGCCCTCGCTCCTGCACAAGACCAGCTATCCGGAAAGCGTGCCGTCAAGAAGGCTCGTCATCACCTTTATGTACAAAAGCGACGGCTACGGTTTTCAGGATGCCTACGAGGAAATGCTCGCTCCCTTTCACGCCCCGCTTCCCATCTACCGGTTCCCCGATGAGAAGCAGGCTGTCCTCATCGGCCTGATCAACCGGATCGTGGAGCTTTCCCGCCATGCCGGGACCCAGGAGCTCACCGGGGTCAACGAGCTTCTTCTGCACAGCATCTTCACAGAGTTCCTGTTCTGGCTGAACCGTTTCAAGGACAGCAACATCTATCACACGGAGCACGCGGAGGATACCGTTTCCGAACGGATCTACGCCGTCTGCAACTATATCCATACCCACTACATGGAGGAGCTGTCCCTGGATGAGCTGGCAAAGGAGGCCTGGATGAGTCCCTATTATCTCTCCCATCAGTTCAAGCGGATCACGGGCTATACCATCACCCACTACATCCATCTGGTCCGCATCCGCAACTGCCAGTTCCTTCTGATCAACAGCGGGAAGAAGATCACGGAGATCGCCTCCGACTGCGGCTTCACCAGCTTCTCTCAGTTTAACCGGGTCTTCCGGCGCTTCTGCGGAGAATCCCCTTCCGATTACCGCCGAAGCCGTTTTTCCGGGACCGCGCCCACAGCCGGGACCGCTTCCCTCGCGGGAACCGCCTCACCCGAAGCAGATGCGTCCGAGGCCTGACCTTCGGTACTATAGGAAGTTTACTTTTTCGCAGATGATTTATCTACACCAAAATTGTTTTTCTTCATGCATGATGTTGCATTTTTTGTTTTTCTTTTGTGAAATGTGAACGAGAAAAACCGTTCGGAGATTGAAAAATATGAAAAATACCGCTTCTCCGCTTCCTGTGACATATCGGGAATACCGGCTCGCGGAAGATTTTCCCGCGCTTCTGATGCAGGTCTCTTCCATCACCCCTCCGTCGGAAAAGGAGTTTCTGCACTTTCACAATTTCATTGAGATCGCTCTGTGCGTGAGGGGAAGGATGAACTGGAATCTGGAAAACCGCAGGCAGATGCTCCGGCCGGGGGATCTGTGCCTGCTTCCTCCCTTTTTCACCCATTCCTCCTGTTTTCCGCCGCAGGAAGAAGGCGGCGTGCTCTGCTATTACCTGTTTCTGGATCCGGAAAAGCTTCTTGCTCCCTTCTATCCCAGCGGTCTGCCCCAGGAGTTTCTCTGGTACCGCTATACGGATTTTCCAAAGTATTTTCCGGGACGGGATTTCGCCGCCGAAAACAGCGTCGTCCGCATGATCGTTCGGGAGATGCACGGCAGGGACGGCTTCAGCCGGCAGAAGGTGCGGGGGCTGACCCAGTCCCTGATGGCGATGCTGTACCGCCGCTTCCGGGATCTCCCCGCCCTGCTGGTCAGGGGTTCGTCGATCCCTGACCTGTTTCCGGCTCTGATCAGAATGGAGCAGGACTGCGCGGCATGGCCCGACAGCGCCCTGCTCTCTCAGCTCTGCGGCCTTTCCCAGCGGCGTTTTCTGGAGGAGTTCAAAAACAGCTTTCACCAGACGCCTCTGCAGTATGTGCGCATCCTCCGCATTCAGAAGGCCTGTCATCTTCTGACGAGCACGGAGAGCAGCATTCTGGACATCGCGCTCCTGACCGGTTTTCAGTCCGTCTCCAGCTTCAACCGTCAGTTCCTTTCCCTGATGGGAAGAAGCCCGCAGGCCTTCCGCAATGAAAAGCGCTCCATCCTGAAAAAGGATCCCCTCTATGCGCCCTATCAGACCTGACAGGACGGATCCGCGCGGGGATCCTTTTCTCATTTCTTCGTTTCCGCTTCTTCAAACTTCAGCGGGCAGCCGTTCAGCGCCGCAATGCTGACCGCGTAGATCTTGAGGGCCGCAAGCAGCTGCCGGAGGTTCAGGCCTTCGTCCGGCTCATGCGCGCCGCCGTGTCCGGGTGCGAAGAGAGCGGCCTTCTCTCTTCTGTCCTCTTCGGTCTCCCGCATGCCTCCCACGCCGTAGGCAAAGGCATTCGGCAGCTTTCTCGCGTAGGTGCCTCCGCCCATGACAAAGCTTTCCGTTTTTTCTCCCGTGATCTCATTGTACAGATCCGTCAGCAGAGATACCGCCGGATGTTCCTTCGGGAAATAGTTCGGAGCGCTGTTCCTCTCCTGCTTCCACTCCATTCCATGAGCCCCGGCCGCCTTCCTCAGCCCCGCCGTCATCCGTTCCGGATCGGCCGTGATGGCATAGCGGATGTTCAGGTGCAGGACCGGCCGGCGTTCTTCCATGGTGAGCACCGTGGCAGCGCAGGTGGTTTTCCCGGAAACCGCGTCCTCATAGCTGATCCCCGGGTTTTCCCCGTAATATTCCTGAGAAAAGAAGGCAAGCGTTTCAAACAGCCTCCTGTCTTCCTCCGGAAGGGCGGAAAGCTCCTTCAGGAAGGCGGAAAGCTCCCGGATCGCGTTCCGGCTTCCTTCCGGAAAAGCGCTGTGCTTTGCCGTTCCCTTCGCGGATACCCGGAACCCCTGCTCCGTCTCTTCCAGAGAAATGTCCTCCTCCGCGCGTTTTTCAGCGATCCGCTTCCGGATCTCCTCATACAGCTCCCCGTTTTCCCGGAAAACGGCGCAGGCAAGATCCGGAATCATGTTTCCGGCGCTCCCTCCGCTGCAGGAGATCACCGCATCAGACCATTTTGTCCCGGAAACAAGCTGTCCTTCCAGGATCCCCTTCTCTCCGTAGCAGACCGGGAAGCCGCTGTCCGCGATCATGGACATGGCGGGGCAGGGGTGATGCGCCGCATACCACTCCAGGTCCTCCATCCCCCTCTCCTCATCGCAGCCCACGAACAGGCACAGCTCATGCTCCAGCGGCACGGAAAGCTCCCGCAGGCACTGCATCACATACAGCATTCCCACGGCAGGGCCCTTATTGTCCTGCGCGCCGCGCCCGATCAGGAAATTTCCCTTCCTCACCGGTTCAAAAGGCTCATGCTCCCAGCCGTTTCCCACCGGCACCACGTCCAGATGATTCCAGAAGCCGATCATGTTGTCCCAGTTCTTTTCTCCGGTTCCTATGCTCCCCACATAATGATCATAATCCTCCGTGACGAAGCCGTGCTCCCTTCCGATCTGCAGCATCTCGTCCATTGCCCTCCGGCAGCCCTCTCCGAACGGAGCCTCGCCGGAAGACGGGTCGGAGACGCTGGGGATCCGCACCAGCCGGATGATATCCCTGATCAGCTCCTCCTTATGCGCCTCAAACCAGGCGTCCACCCTTGCATACAGTTTACTGTCCATATCCTGAGTCCCCTTTCTTTATCCCTTTACTGCTCCTATCATAACACCTTTTTCGAAATATTTCTGCAGGAACGGATAAATGATCAGGATCGGCAGGGTGGAAACGATGATCGTGCAGTATTTTACCAGCTCGCTGGAGAAGGTATCCTCCACCGCGGCGGCCAGGGAATCCGCGCTCTGCATCTGATTGTCGATCAGGATCTCCCGGAGGATCAGCTGCAGGGGGTACAGCACCCTGTCACGGGTGAACATGGACGCCGGAAACCAGGAATTCCACTGGCCGACCCCGTAGTACAGCAGCATAACGGCCACCACGGGCTTGGAAAGCGGCATGATGATCCGGGAAAACACCGTGAAATCATTCGCGCCGTCGATGATCGCCGCTTCCTCCAGGCTGTCCGGTATGGATTCAAAGAAGGTCCGCATGATGATCATGTTGTACGCGCTCACCGCATAGGGAATGCTGGATACCCAGATGGTGTTGTAGATCCCCGTATTGCGGATGGCAAAGAACATGGGGATCAGGCCTCCGGAAAAGAACATGGTGAAGATGAACATTTTCATCAGGCCTTTCCGAATCAGAAAAGTTTTTCTGGAAAGCACATACGCGGCAAAGCTGGTCAGGATCAGCTGCAGGAGCGTTCCCACGATCAGATAAAAAAGGGTGACCTTGAAGCCGTTGAACAGGCTTCTGTTGTTCAGCGTCTTCTCATAGCCGGCAAGCGTGGGTTCTCCCAGGATCCAGACCAGCGGACCGGTATGGGAGGTGAGCAGCAGCGGGTCGCTGAAGGATGCCACCAACACATAATACATCGGGTACAGGGTGATAAAGATCAGGAAAAACATGATGGCCGTATTGATCACCTGAAACGGCGTGATTTTCTTCTTTTTCATATGCAGTCGGCACCTCCCTACCAGAGACTCGTTTCGTTCACCTTCCTGCTGACGGCGTTCGCCGCGATCAGGAGGATGAAATTGATGACGGAATTAAAGAAACCTACGGCCGTGGCAAAGCTGTATTCAAAGTTCATCAGACCGATCCGGTACACATAGGTGGAGATCACGTCCGAGGTTTCATATGTCATGGGGTTGTACAAAAGCAGGATCTTTTCCCAGCCCAGCGTCATCAGATTTCCGATCCGCATGATCAGGAGGATCACGATGGTGGGCGAGATTCCGGGAAGCGTCACATGGAGGATCTTCTTCCAGCGGTTCGCTCCGTCGATATCCGCGGCCTCATACAGAGCCTGATCGATGCCGCTGAGCGCCGCAAAATAGATGATGGAATCCCATCCGAATTCCTGCCAGATGCTCATCACCACGTACAGCGGCTGGAAAAAGGCGGATTTGCTGAACAGGTTGACCGGATCCTGTCCCGTCAGCGCCGTATAGATGCTTGTGATCACGCCGTTGGTTTTGCAGAAATCCAGCATCAGTCCGCAGATGACCACGGCGGAAATAAAATGGGGCATATAGGTGATCGTCTGGGTCACCTTCCTGAGTCTGCCGCTTCTCAGTTCATTCAGCAGAATGGCGAAGATGATCGGGAAGGGAAACCCGAACAGCAGAAGGAGCACGTTGATGGACAGCGTGTTCCGCATGGTCCGGAAAAAATAAGGATCTCCCAGGAAGGACTCAAAGTGCTCCAGCCCGACAAAGTCGCTTCTGAAGATTCCCTTCGAAGGAACATAATCGAACAGCGCGATGATCATCCCGTACATGGGATAATAATGATACACCACAAAATAGACCACTGCCGGCAGCACCATCAGATACAGCAGCGGATGTGTCCTCATGTTTTTCCATAATCGCTTCGGGAAGGACTTTTTCTCCTTTCCCGCGACACCCGTTCCTTTACTCATATGTCATACCTCCAACCGGTTCGCTGCACGGCGAACTTCTTTCGATGAAAACTTCTTTCGATGAAAACAGGTTCCATGAAACCGGCGTCTGTCTTCCCGTTTCATGGAACCTGCCTGACCGCGCCGTTCCCTGCCTGACCGGCAGCCCGCTTTCCGGCCCGCTTCCGCGTCTTACCGCTTCAGCGTCCTCTCCGGACCAGGACAGGGTACAGCCAGCGTCTGTTTCTTTTATTCCGCGTCGTCACGGGCCTCGTATCTGTCATATGCGGCCTTGTAGATCTCCTCCGCGCGTTCGCTTCCCAGCTCCTTCAGCTGTGCCACGAAGCCGTCCCAGCCGCTCTCCAGATCCTCTTCTCCGAAGATGAAGCGGTAGACCATCTCATCCGAATAGTTGGAAAGCTTGGTCTTGATATCGGTCACTTCCTGGGATTCCTCGGTCGTGAGCGTCAGGTAGGAAGGCAGACGGTGCGCATTGTCGTTCTGCTTGCCCCACGCATCCCAGGACTGATGGCATTCCTCATCGGAATACTGAGAGGCCTCCATGGTCTCGTCATATTTGACCTGGAAAGGCTCGCACATATACAGGTCGCGAACGGTATCATAATCCAGTCCGTCCGGATTGCTGGTCACAAAGTCGCTGAACTCACGGGTTCCGTTCTCATCCACCGTATAGGTCTGAACCTCTTCGTTGGTTCCCCAGGCAGTGATCAGCATGATATCGGGATCCATCAGGTAGTCGATGAACTTCACCGCTTCCTCCGGATGCTTCGTGTCGGCGGATACCTGCCAGGACTGGGAGTTGATGGAGCTGGTGATGCTGGACATATGAGTGGTATCATCCGCGTTCACCTTGGGCATCTCCAGGGCCGTAAGTTTGAAGTCAGGATCCACGGCAGGGCCTGCCGCCAGAGACTGCTTTACGTTATAGGTGTGAGCGAAGCACATGCCTGCGGTTCCGTTCTGGAACAGTTTCAGGGAGTCGTCAATGGTACGGCTGACGAAGTCCGTATCGATGAGGCCTTCCTCCGCCCATCCTCTCAGGACCTTCAGGAACTCCTTGTAGCCGTCCTGTGTTCTGCTGTAATGCACGTTTCCTTCATCATCCACGTCAAAATCCATGATGGATACGTCGAACGCGGAAGCGATCGGGTTGTTGGAATAGAACTGGGACTGTCCGAACTCGCAGAGCGCCAGCGGAACCTGCACGCCGTTTTCCTTGAAGGTGCGCAGCACCTCCGTGTACTCATCCAGAGTGACCGGAGCCTCCAGTCCGTACTCATCCAGCCAGTCCTGTCTCACGACCAGACCGTTGAAGATCTTGTTGTTGTCCGTGGGAGGGAGCCAGATGGTTCCGAACTTGATGATATTTCCTTCGTCGCCTCTGATCTTCTTTTCAATATCCGGATCCCCGCTTTCGTCACAGAGCGCCTTGAAATTCACCGCTTCCGTTTCCACAAGCTCGGTCACATTGTACAGAAGGCCGTCCGCAATGGCGCCTTCCACGCCGCCGGGATAATTGGACTGGAACAGATTGGTGAACATCAGATCCGGAAGGTCTCCGCTGGCCAGCAGCTGCTGGAAATAGGAGCCGTCGTCTCCTGCGGGGGCATGGATGAATTCCAGATTCAGTCCGGTATCCTCCTCGATCCACTGCACCACCGGATTATCTCCCAGATCCGTGTAATAAGCTCTCGCTCCGTTCTGGAAGTCACAGAAAATGGTCAGCGTCACATCTCCGTCCGCGATCCGGCGGGACTCGTCATGAACTGCCGTCACCGCAGCGGCTCCCGCGGATTCCTCCGCCGTTTCGGCAGAAGCCTGGCTCTCTTCAGCCTGCGTTTCCGCCGTCTGCGCCGTGCTCTCTTCTGTCGTCTCCGTATTTCCGGAGCATCCGGAAAGAAGCGCGGAAGCGGCGAGGACAGCCGCAGCCAGCACCGATGTCATTCTCATCTTCTTTTTCATAACCTACCATCCTTTCCTTTTTCTCTATATGTACGGAAGCGGCGGGCTTTTCCATTCTCGCTCCCGTCATAAACAAAGACTGTTTTTCTCATGCGAGCAGGGATCCCAGACTGTCGATCTCCAGAAGGCTGCAGATATAGACCTCCAAAGCCTTTTCGATCCGCAGCAGGCGGATGCTTTCATCCGGCTGGTGATAATCCCCGTGCCCGGGCCGGAACAGCCCTTCCGGCGCGGGCGGAAGCTCCATCCCCGTTCCGAAGGCCAGGGCATTCGGCAGCTTTCTCGCGTATGTGCCTCCGCTCATGACGAAGGGAACATCCTGACGGTCCAGCACCCGGTTGGACACCTCTGTCAGCCGCTTCACCACCTGCCTGTCCGGCTCAAAATAATTCGGCGCGGTAAGCTTCGTCACCTTCAGTTCAAAATTCCTCGCTCCGGCCGCCTTCCGGGCCCTCTCCTCGAAAGGAAAGTCTCCGGCCGTGATGGGATATTTGCCGATGAATCCGATCACCAGCCTGCCCTCTTCCATCCGAAGCTGTGTCGCCACCAGATTGACGGGGCCGCTCGGTCCGTCCTCGCAGAACACATCCAGCGCCGTTCCGTGATGATCCGCGTTGATATCGCAGATCAGGCGGAACCCTTCCGTTTCCTTTTCCGGAAGCAGCTCCCTTTCCGTGACCAGTCGGGCAAGCGCCGTCAGCGCGCTCTTCCCTTTCTCCGGCATGGATGCCTGCGTGGAGATCCCGGACGCGGTCAGGACGATCTTCCCGTCCTTTCTGACCGCGCTGTAAGGCTCCGCGAGGCCTTCACATTTTTTCCAGAGCTCCGGTCCGTCGCGAAGAACGAGTTCCGCCCTGTCCGGAACCGTATACTGTCCGCAGTCGCTGGAGGCATCCAGAAGCAAAGATCCGCAATAGGATCCCGAGATCAGCTCCCCGTTGAAATTGCCCCGTTCTCCCAGGCAGACCGGGAAGCCGCTGTCCGGCACCAGGGAAAGGGTCGGAGGCTGATAATGCTCCAGAAAATAATCCAGCTCATACATGCCCTGTTCTTCGCAGGTCCCCAGATACAGGCTGATCGGATGCTCCGGCTCAATGCCGTGCTCCCGAAAATACTTCAGCGCATACAGCCCCATCACCGCGCTGCTTTTGTTGTCCTGGCAGCCCCTGGCGATAAAATATCCGTCTTTAACCGTCGGCTCATAGGGCTTATAGTCCCAGTCCCCCTCCGGGCCTTCGTCCACCACATCCAGATGGGCCCAGATCCCGATGCTCTCCTTCTTTTCCGTTCCGCAGTCCCCGTCCTCCGGAAGGACGCCGTCCGTCAGGCTGATCCTTCCCACATAGCTGTCATAGTTCCGAACGGAAAACCCGTTTTCTTCCCCGATCCTCAGCATCTCGTTCAGGACGTCGATGCAGCCCTGTCCGTAAGGCGGGCAGGACGTCCCCTTCGTCTCCGCCACGCTTCTGATCCTGCAGATCCTTTCCAGATCCTGCACCATATCCGGCATCTTTTTCCGGATCCAGGCGCGGATCTCTTTCCGGTCCGTCAACTTCCATCCCTTCCTTTCCTCTTCTGCAAAGGCGCCTGGCAGCCTTTTTTCAGTCGGCCGTTCCTTCTCCCAGCACCTTCTCTATCCTTTCCGCTTCCTCTCCGGAGAAAACCAGCGCTTTCAGCGCTCCCAGATTCTCTTCGATCTGTGAGAAGCGGCTCGCTCCCAGCAGCACCGTAGTCAGCCTTCCGTCCCAGAGCGCATAGGCGAGCGCCATCTGAGCCAGCGACTGACCGCGTTCTGCGGCGATATCGTTGAGCGCTCTCGCTTTTTTCAGATATCCTTCCGTGATGCTGTCCTCTCCCAGGAAGGGAATGCTGCTCTTTGCCCTGGAATCCTCCGGGATCCCGTTCAGATATTTTCCGGTCAGCAGCCCCTGCGCCAGCGGGCAGAAGGCGGCCGATCCCATCTTTTCCTCCTCCAGGACCGGAAGCAGCCTTTTTTCCTGCCGTTCCAGCATAGAATATCTGTGCTGGTGGATCAGGCAGCGGACTCCCGCCCGTTTCAGCAGCTCCGCCATCTCCTTCAGCTCCTGCGGTCCGTAATTGGAAAGGCCGATGTAAAGCGCTTTTCCGCTCTTTACGATCCCTGCCAGCGCATCGGCTGTCTCCTCCGCCGGCGTTTCCGGATCCGGTCTGTGATGATAGAAGATGTCCACATATTCCACGCCGAGGCGCTTCAGGCTCTGATCCAGGGACGCCACAAGGTATTTTTTGCTCCCCCCGTCTCCGTAAGGGCCTTCCCACATGCCGTATCCGGCCTTGGTGGTAAGGATGATCTCATCCCGGTATGCCGAAAGCTCCTCCTTCAGCACCCTTCCCATGGTCTTCTCCGCGCTTCCCGCGGGACATCCGTAATTATTTGCCAGGTCAAAATGGGTGATCCCCCAGTCAAAGCTCTTCAGGATGATCTCCTTCGCCGCCGCATACGGTCTGTCCTCGCCGAAATTCTGCCACAGGCCGAGGGACATGGCGGGAAGCAGCAGGCCGCTCTGTCCCGTCCGGTTATATTTCATTTCCTGATATCTGTCTGATGATGCCTGATACATATCGTTCTCCCTGCTTTCCTTCTCAGCTCAGCTCATCCAGTTTCTTTCTCAGCCACCGCAGCCGCTCCGTGGGGATATCAGACGGAAGCGTACAGTCCGCGCCGATGATCACGCCGCATTTCCCGGCCTCCGCGATCACCCGTTCCGCTTCCCGTTCGATCTCTTCTCTGGTCCCGGAATACAGGACGCCCTCCTTCCGGTTGTCGAAACCGCCCAGAACGCAGTCGCAGCCAAAGAATTCCCGCCCCTCCGGCAGGGTCATTCCTTCCACATATACCGCCCAGTTGACGGTATGGGCCGGATAATCCTTCCACACCTCCACGCGGTTCTTGTTCCCATCCCAGCCGCAGCAGTGGAGGATATTGTTTTCACTTAAGGTATTGGCATAGTTCAGCACCTCCAGATCGGAAGGCGTTACCAGCCTGCGGTATTCCTCCGCGGTAAAGCGGAATTCCTCCGCGTTCTGCACGCAGTAATAAATGCCGTCGCAACCCGCTTCCCGGATCAGTCTCCGCGTCAGCGTCTTCAGATCCTGTGCCGCTGTCATGAACGCATGGCACATGGCCCCGGGATTTTCCTTCAGATGGCTCATCAGCATGTCCCAGCCGATGCCGAAGCGCATCAGGGACATGGGGCAGAATACGTTATAAAAAACGCAGCACTCTCCCTTTACGCCTTCCACGACTCCCTTTGCCCGCTCCACCTGCCTGGTAAAGAACGGATCGTTTTCATCCATCGGCGTCATATTGGCCCAGTCGTCCGCACAGGTCACTGTCCTGATAAAGGGATTCGGATAATTGAAATATCCGTCGCACATCACCTTGATCATATCCATATCCGCGTCATGATACAGCTTCAGGTGCTGATCCACCGTCTCCTGTCCGTGATCCTCATCCGGTGAAAAATGATACCAGAATCCCATCGGGATCCGGTCCACCGGCTGATTTCTGAACGCGCGCAGCACTCTTTCCTTTTTTGTCATAACTGTCTCCTTCCGGCGCCGCAAGGCAGCCTGTATTTTCTTTATCGGACGCTTTCAGCGTCCGGCGAGCATCATATCCAGGATTACATGATCCGTCGTTTCCATTCCTTCTTTTCCCAGATTTCCCAGGTTCCGGATCGTTTCTTCCACATCCGGACGGACGATGCCGTCATGTCCCGGCACCTCCACTCCCTCGGCCGCGAGAAAGGCGCACTGCACGGCGCCGCTCACGGAGGTGGCGATCTTCAGCGCGCATCCCGCTTTAGCCCCGTCGCAGATCAGTCCGGAAATATCGGCGACCATGTTCTTTACCGCGTACTCCAGGTTTTCCTTCTTTCCTCCCAGCAGGCAGGTCAGCCCGCAGGCGCTTCCGATGGAAGCCGCTATGGCGCACCCGCACAGGGCGGACAGTCTCCCGATATACTCCTTTACATGAATGGTCACCAGTTCGCTCAGGGCGAGCGCCCGGTACTTTTCTTCCTCCCCGCAGCGCATCCATTCCGCCGCGGCAAGGACAGGCACCGAAGCGGTGATCCCCTGGTTTCCGCTTCCTGTGGCCGCCATGACCGGGAGCGGACAGCCGGCCATCCGCGCATCCGCGGCAGCGGCGGTGCAGGCCGCGATATAGGTCTGAAAATCCATCACGCCGCTCTTTTTCATCCTCTCATAAAGATGTTTTCCGACGCCCATCCCATATTCCTTCCGCAGCCCTTCCCGGGCGATCCGGGTGTTGATCTCTTCCACCTTCCGCAGGACCGGGATCCGGGTACAGTCTGTGTTCTGCACGAAATCCCAGATCTCATCCAGAGACAGCCTCACCTTCTGCCTTTCCCCGCCGCTCTTTCCGTCTTCCGTTTTCTTCCGGAAAAGCACTTCGTCTCCGCGGCAGACAGACGCGATATTGGTGTGATACTTTTCGATCACCACTCCCGCATTTTTCTCCTCATTCCGGCAGACAGCCTCGATATACAGCTTCTCGGGCGAGCTGCTCAGTTCGATCCTCACACGTCCCTCCCGAAGCATCCTCTGCGCCTCCGCCACATCCTCCGCCCGGGCATCCTTGAGGACCTCAAGGCCATATTCACTTTTCCCCGCCACGCAGCCCAGGGCCGCCGCGATCTCGATCCCCTTCAGATCCGTTCCGGGAATCCCCACGTTCATGGCATTTTTCAGCACGTTTCCGCTCACCCGGACGGTCAGCGTTTCCGCCGCTTCTCCCAGCGCTTCCCTTGCCTTTGCCGCCGCCAGCGCCACCGCTCCCGGCTCGGTACAGCCCAGCGCATATTCGATCTCCTGCTCCAGGATCTTTTCCATCATTTCCGATTCCTTCTCCGGACTGTGCATCTCTTTACTTTCCCTTTTCTTTCCGTTATACTTGTTTCCAACCGGCTTTCCTTTTTCTCTGTCAGACGCACTCTTTCGTCAGGCAGAGCGCAAAAGCGCACGGTTCACCTTGGATAATATGATCATATTCCATTTGCCTTTTTCACATATTTTGTATATATCATCCAAGTTGTTAGTTGTATTTTACCTGTTTTTCTTTCGTTTTTCTTATCAGGGAAAGGATAAAAACTATGCAGAAACGCTCATATCAGCAGCTCCCCTGCCGTTACAGACCCTATGACTTTCCCTCCGCCTTTCCCGTGCTCGCCTTTCTCGGGGACTACTGGCAGATTGATTCCGCAGCGCCGCAGTATCTGCATTTTCATAACGGGCTCGAGATCGGCCGCTGTCTCGGGCAGGATACCCTCCTTTACCGGGAATCCGGAAATCCTCTGCTCTTTCGGGCGGGAGACTACAGCCTTGTCTTTCCAAATCAGATGCACCTGATGGCAGGCGTCGGACAGCCGGGCCAGTGGGAGTTCATTTATGTGGAGCCGAAACGGTTTCTGGAAAATGTTTCCGGACAGGGAGACGAGCTTTGGCAGCTTTTCTATCTGGAGCAGCGGATCTCTCCGCTGATCTCCTCCCGGCTTCAGCCCCGCCTCTCCTTTTACCTGGATCATATCTTTCAGGAGCTTCACCGGAAGCAGCCGCTTTACCAGGATGCCGCATGCGGGATGCTGTTTGCCTTTTTTGCGGAGCTGAACCACACGGCAGTCCAGAACGGTCAGGATCCGCTGCCGCCCTCTCCGGACGGCTCCCTCTGCATCAGGACCGCTCTTTCCTGGATCTATGAGCATTATGCGGAGCCGGTCTCCGTCCGCGACCTCGCGGAACGCTGCCATGTCAGCGAGAGTCACCTCCGCAGGCTTTTTCACGCTTCCGTGGGGATCAGTCCTCTGGATTATATCCAGCATTACCGGATCCGCCAGGCCTGCCACCTGATCCATCTCAACCGGGATCCCATCAACGTTATCGCCGGAAATGTGGGATATTCCAGCCTGTCCAGCTTCAACCGGCAGTTCCGGCAGTACCTCGGGCAGTCCCCCTCCGCCTGGAAGAAGGAGCATCTCTCCTCGCCCTGGATGCACGAGGTCCGCTCCTACGAGGATCCCGGCACCCGGTATGTTTTTCAGATCTGAAGTTACTGTTCAGACAGGTCTGCGCATTTACTGCGCAGACCGTACGAAAACGTACAGGAAGGAAGCATCCGGCCCATCGCGAAGCGATTGGAATGGCCGGATGCCGTTACTGTTCTGCCGAAGGCTGAACAGTAACGATCTGAACGCTGGAACGAAAGCATTTTCTGCAAAAAGGATATGCTTTTTCCGATTCTATGATATAATCAGTAGTTGGAGCCGGACAGGATCCGGCTTATCACAAGACAGATAAAAAGGCCCCTTTTGGAGGGCCGGAATGGAGATCATCATGAAAAACAGCAGTCAGTCCGCACCCATGACCGAGGGTTCCATCGCCCGAAGGCTTACCGCCTTTGCGATCCCTCTTTTTCTGGGGAATCTGTTCCAGCAGCTCTACAATACGGCAGATTCCCTGATCGTCGGAAATTTCCTCGGAAGCGAAGCTCTGGCGGCCGTCAGCTCCTCCGGGAGCCTGATCTTCCTCATGGTCGGTTTCTTCAACGGCATCTCCATCGGGGCCGGCGTGGTGATCGCCCGCTATTACGGAGCCAGACAGATCGACCGGGTACAGAAGGCCATCCACACCACGGTCGCCTTCGGTCTGGTGGCCGGCGTGCTGCTCACCCTCATCGGCCTTATCCTTGCCCCTGTGCTGCTGGTCTGGATGGGTACGCCGGAAAATGTGCTGCCCAATTCCATCATCTATTTCCGCATCTATTTCTGCGGATCCATCGCGTTCGTTCTCTACAACGTTTTCGTGGGGATCCTGCAGTCCGTCGGAGACAGCACCCATCCTCTGATCTATCTGATCATTTCCTCCGTGGTGAACATCGTGCTGGACCTGCTGTTTGTGGGCGGTTTTCATATGGGTGTGGGAAGCGCGGCCCTGGCGACCATCATTTCCCAGTTCGTCAGCGCCATTCTCTGCCTGATCCAGCTGCTGAAGAGCCCTGAGGAATATCGGGTGGATCTGAAAAAGATCCGTTTCCACGGCTTCTATCTGAAACAGATCATCCAGAATGGCCTTCCCTCCGGATTTCAGAATTCCATCATCTCCGTGGCAAACGTGGTGGTACAGGCCAACATCAACAGCTTCGGCGCCCTTGCCATGGCGGGCTGCGGCGCCTATTCCAAGATCGAGGGCTTCGGCTTCCTTCCGATCACCTGCTTCGCCATGTCCCTCACCACCTTCATCAGCCAGAATCTGGGCGCAGGACAGTATGAACGCGCAAAAAAAGGAGCCAGGTTCGGTATCCTGTGCTCCGTGATCATGGCTGAGCTTGTGGGCCTCGCCATTAACCTGGCCGCGCCGCTTCTCATCGCGGCCTTCAACAATGACCCCGATGTGATCGCCTACGGCGTGGCCCAGGCAAGAACTGTTACGCTGTTTTATTTTCTGCTGTCCTTCTCCCACTGCGTGGCGGGCATTCTCCGCGGCGCGGGGCGGGCGACGGTTCCCATGCTGGTCATGCTCGTCTGCTGGTGCGTGATCCGGATCAGCTATATCACCGTCGCTGTCCGCTTCATTCCGTCCATCCGGGTGGTGTTCTGGGCCTATCCCCTCACCTGGTGCTTAAGCTCCGTCCTCTTTCTGATCTATTTCCTGAAAGCGGACTGGCTGCACGGCTTCGATCAACAGGCATAGAGAAGGGGGCGTCAGTCCTCCAGCTCTCTCTGCTTCAGAACAACGATCCTGGTATCTGCGGGATGCGTCTGTCCGGCCTCCAGCCGGAGCGTATCCGTATCCTGCAGGATCACGTTCCCGCAGTCCTTCAGATATTCCTCACAGGTCTTCAGCACCGGATAGCCGCTCCGGGAGGTGCGGTAGTGCATGGGGATCATGACCGCGGGGGAAAGCCTGCCGATCAGTTCGCGGATCACCTCCGGTTCCGCCGTATAATAACCTCCCACAGGAGCCAGGATCACGTCCGCATTTTCCATCCGCTCCAGCTGCCATTTTTCCGGCATGCAGCCGAGATCCCCCAGATGGATCACCTTCAGGCCCTCCGCCTGCAGGATATGAATGGCATTGCTGCCGCGCAGCTCCCCTTTTCTGTCATCGTGCCAGCTCTCCAGCCGCTCGATCTGAAAGGGATTCGCGGTCCCGCTGTTTTTCAGCCGGACCCATTCCAGACCGCAGTGGTCTCCATGTCCATGGCTGCACAGGCACTGGTCCGCCTCCACATCCAGGCATTTCAGGCCCGGCACCGAATCCTTTTCATAAGGATCCAGCACGATCTCATAGCCCCCCGATTCCAGTTTAAAACAGGAATGTCCCAGATACTGCAGTTTCATTCTGATCTCTCCTTTCCTTCTCTATCTCCTGTGGCCGCCGCCTCCGTGGGATACGCCGCGGGGAGAGATGTGATGTCCGCCGCCTCCCCCGCCTCCGCGGCCGCCGCTTCCGTCCTGGGTTTCCAGGTGTCTTTTTGTCACGGTCTTTCTCAGGAAAATATCTTTCTGCCGCTTCAGTTCAGGCCTGCCGCCCTTCACATAGGTGGTCAGGTTCACGGTCCTGCTCCCCTTATGTCCTTTCAGTCCGCTTCCCACGAACAGGGCCGTCCCCAAAAGCGCTGCGGCAGCCGGAACGAAAACCGGAATATCAGGCGCCGCGCCGGTCCGCGTCATCTCCCGGACAAAGAGCTCCACGTATCTGGCATAAGCGCCGAAGGGATCCCGCTCCACATCCGCAAGCGCTTCCTGCAGAAGCGCGTCGATCATGGCGGAAGAGAAACGCTCCTCAGCCCTGCCGCAGGTACTCAGCCAGGAGTAGACGCCTCCGTCCGCCTCCCGATACCAGTTGTCCAGAAGCAGGACGCCGTCTCCGTTCGGCCTGTCATATCCGAATCCATGTTCCTCATAGAAATCGTCCGCACAGACCATCGTATACTGATATGGCTCCAGCGCCCCCACATCTGCCGCACGGGCACGCGCATAATCCGCCAGCGACTCATTCAGCGTGACCAGAACGATATCGCAGGCCGTACGCGCCTGCGCCCCGGCGATCTTCTCCCGCAGAGCCTCCTCTTCCTCTTCTGTCAGCACGTCCGCATAGTCGAAGACCCTTTCCGGCGTATCGCATTCCGAATTGGTCCGTACCGCCGTCTTCCCTTTTCCGGACGCCGCAAAAAGAACGGCCGCGAGGACAGCCAGCAGAAAGATGGCCAGAAACCAGTATTTAAAATAAGAAAGATATTTTTTCCAGCTGATATCTCCTCTGTCCATTTCACCCTATCCTCCCGAAGCGTTTCCGGATCCCTACAGAAACGAAATACACAGCCAGACCAGCATCAGGACTGCAAGGAGGCACAGGAAAAATGTCCCTCCATAAAGCAGCACGCAGGGAAGGGACAGCGGCAGCTCTCCCGCCATCTTTCCGGTCTGTCCGTTCACGTAGCAGTCATAATCCCTGTCCCGGTAACGATATTGATAACGCCAGACCGGAAGCAGGGCATAGCCCGCGTCCCGCATCTTCAGACCGATCTCCTCTCTGGCCGGGATGAAAGAGGTATAAGCCGATACCGTCTCCCTCAGAAGGCTCTTCGCATCTTCCTCCGCCCTCTCCCGCGCCCGCGGCGCACAGGTTTCCGCCGTGCCGGAATACCTCTCGCCCAGAAAACCGGACAGATATTCCGGCGCAAAATCCTGAAGGCCCCCGTACTCATAGGGCTCCATCAGATCCATGATCTCATCCGGGAACTGTTCCGAAGCATCCGCCGGAACCTTCTCGAACTGTACCTCCATGTCGCGAAGCACGTGAAACCAGGAGGTTTCCGTATATTCCGTATTTCCGCTTCTCCAGACCCGCACTCTGGTTCCCGTCCCTTCAGAATGGCAGTCCGCCGACATATCATACAGCCAGAACGGCACATAGCTTCCCTCCATCCGGGAGAGCGTCGCTTCCGACAGGAAGGAATCCGGCGCGAAGATCCGGTTCTTAAATTCCCCCTGAAGCCTCTCGGAAGCCTCCTTCTTTCCGATCCGAAACGGAAGAATGAAGCGGGGAAGATACGCATCCCTGATCCGTTCATCCAGGATCATATACTGTCCGCAGTAAGCGCACTTCACGGCAGAGGCGAACTCTCCCGCCTCCAGGGGCGCGCCGCAGTTCTTACAGACCGGCTGTCCGTCCCCCGCTTCCCGTTCCTGCGTATCCGCGCCGTCGCAGTAGGGGCAGCGCATCCTTCCCAGTTCCGGATCATATACCACATTTCCGCCGCAGTTCCTGCACTTGAAAATCATGGATCTGTCTCCTTGCACTTCCGCGGCAAAACGGATCCGCAGTCCCTTTTCCTTCCGCCGCGGGAAAATCTTTTGGTCAATTATACCGTAAATATCCTTCTCTTTTCAACCATTTTTGATAAGATTCAACAATTTAAAAGATGCGGACAGTTCATTGGCTGTCCGCATCTCTTAAGCTTCCCTTATCCTTACAGATCCATTATGCTCCATAAAGCGCAGGCTGCGCGGCCGAACGCTGCACGGCGGCAGCCAGGCTCTGAATGTTCAGAAGCGCCTGCTGGCAGAGCGCCGGATCCGCCTGCTGCTGATACAGAAGCACCGCCTGCTGCTTGGCGGCGATCAGCGCCTGCAGCTGCGTGCACATATCTGTGTAAGCCTGCAGCATGGAAGCCTCCTCCGCTGATGCGGACGCTCCGTAAAGCTGCTGCATCGCCGCAGCCTGCTGTGCCATTCCAGCTGCCAGCAGCGCCTGCTGGTTCAGAAGCGCCAGCTGCCGGTTTTCCAGCGCAAGCTTCTCTTCCTCGCTCATGGCGTCCATCGCGGCCACCTGAGCCAGATGCGCGGCAGCCTCCTGCGCGAGGACAGCCGCGTCCTTCACGGCAGTTACGTTTCCCGCGTCATCCATCACCACACTGGATACGGCTCCCGTCTTCAGCTTTGCCAGGACATTGTCAAACCGGTTATATCTGACAAAATACGGATCCGAAGCGGTTTCCATCATAAACTGCGTTACCGCATCCGTCTCCTGCGTAAACAGAAGTCCGTTTATCCCCGCTTCATCCATCACGTATACCTGCCCGTAAACAGGCGACTGGATCAGCTCCGCCGCCTCCGCTCTCATCGGCGCCGCACAGAGCAAAACCGCCGCGGCTGCCGCTGCAGCACCCTTCAGCCATCCCCAAAGCTTCATTCCCTTCCTCCTTTTCCGCCTGCCGGCGGATGAGATCGCACAAAGCCTGCGGTTTCATCCGCCCCGGCTGCTTTTTTCCTAATCATAGTCCCTTTTTCAGGAAAAAACAACCTCTATCTTCTCCACCACCTGCGCCTGCGCGCCTGGATATGATACACGTTGTTCCTTCTCACATGGCGGCGGTAGACCTGATCTCTGCCGCCGTATCTTCTCCTTCTCCACCTGAACTTCCAGATCTGACGGCGGATGAACAGATAGCCTCCCCCCGCCAGCGCGGCAGCCGCCAGGATCCCAAGGACCGCATACAGCCACCGGAAGCCGCTCCCTTCTTTTCTCCGCGGTTCTTCTTCCAAAGACGGCTCCTCCGCCGTTTCCAGCTCCTCCGGAATGATCAGAGAGGCAGGCAGAAGGATCTGCGCGCTGCCGACAGTCCTGCCTCCAAAGCTGTATTCCAGGGTCGCAAGAGAACCCTCGGATGCGTTCTCCGTATCGTAATACAGATCCGGCTCAAGCTGGCTGACAGCCACCTCATCCGGCAGGATGACGTAGCCCTCCCCTTCCAGCTGAACAGGTATCTCGGCCGCCGCAGGCGTCCCGCTTTCCACTCCGCCCGTCCGCGCGTGGATGAGCGCTGTCGTGCTGCCGCCCGCGTTCTGTCCGATATCCACCTTCTTAAAATGGTCGAATCCATAATCGAACAGCGTCGCCGCGTCCACATAGACCTGTTTTCCCTGGGTCTCCATGGTAACGCTGATCAGCACCATGCCGTCCCTTTCGGCGCAGGTGACCAGAGTGTTCTGGGCCACCGTGGTATAGCCGTTCTTTCCGGCGAAAGCGCCGTCATAATGGTAGGTTCCCGCCTGGAGCATCGCATGATGGTGGGACATGGGGATCAGATCCGGCTGTTTGTCCGAGGGCTGGATCTCGTAAAACACCGTTCCCGAGATCTCACTGAAAATATCATATTTCAGCGCTTCCCTGGTGATCAGAGCCATATCATAGGCACTGGTCACATGATCTTCGTCCGGAAGGCCGTGAGGATTCGTGAAATGGGTATCCTGACAGCCCAGCTCCCGCGCCCTCTCGTTCATCATATCCGCAAAGCCCTCAATGGATCCCCCGATGTGCACAGCCAGAGAATAGGCCGCGTCATTGGCGGAAGCCAGCAGGATCGCGTACAGGCAGTCCTCCACCCGCAGCTCTTCCCCTTCATCCAGGGCGATGTGGGAACCCTTGTCCTCCATATATACCGCCTCATGGGGGACCGTCACCATCTCGTCCATGTCACAGTTCTCAATGGCGAGAAGGGCCGTCATGATCTTGGTGATGCTGGCCGGATAATGCTGCTCATGCATGTTCTTATCATATAGGACCGTTCCTGTGGAGGCTTCCATCAGAACGCCGGAGGGCGCTTCAATGGAAGGCTCCGCAGGCCATGCATCCTGTGCCCCCGCGCTGTCCGCCGCCTGCTCCGCTTCGGGCTCCGTACCTTCCGTCTGCGCGGTTCCTGTCTCACTGCCCTCCTCCGGCGTGGTTCCCGTCTCGCTGCCCTCCTCCGACGAAGTCTCCGTTTCCAGCGTTTCCTCCGCCTGCAGGGAGGACGCCAGGATCCGCACCGGCTGAAAAGCCGTAAAAAAGGCCGTCAGACAGACGGCCGTTATCATAAGCCTGTATCTATATTTCATGGGGAGTATTCTCCTTCGTTTTTCGTTGAATATCAGACAGGATTTCAGAATATGCTGTATTGCTTTTCTATCCTCTTAACAGATTACCCCCGCGATGTCTATCCGTCAAGCGCAAAATTTCTTAATTTTTGTTGTAAAGGGGTAACACTTCAGCCAGGTCTGCGCATTTCCTGCGCAGACCGTACGAAAACGTATCGGCAGAAAGCATCCGGCCCATCGCGAAGCGATTGGAATGGCCGGATGCCGTAACAGTTCTGCCGAAGGCTGAACTGATATGTAATGACTTTTGTCAAGAGGTAAATTGAATTCCCGACAAACTTTTTTGTCTTTTTTGTCTTA
>CALWGL010000013.1 GCA_944380025.1 uncultured Lachnospiraceae bacterium | reverse complement strand
TATTCATACCGGACGGGCAGCAGAGTCAGGCTGGGAACGTCCGCCCGGTCTTCGGCCAGGACCAGCTCCACGCATTTGGCCGCGAGCTGGCGGACGGGCTGGCAGATGGAAGAGACGAAGAGGGATTCGTTTTCCCCGCCGAATTTGCGGATGCCGTCGAAGCCGATGATCTGTACGTCCTCCGGCACCCGGTAGCCCTCTTCGCGCAGCAGGTTCAGGAACATGTAGCCGTGGTAATCCGTATGGGCGAAGACGCCGTCGAAGGTCAGGCTGCCGTCCGGCCGCTTATGCTCCTGAAGAAACTTCCGCATCATGGACAGGGCTTCCGGGCTGTCCACCTCGTCCAGGAAGTCCGGCTCCAGGCCATATTTTCTGCAGGCATGCAGATAGCCGTCCCGGCGCTTGTCCGATTCGCCGGGGAATATGGAGTGGAAGCGGATGTAGACGGGATGCCGGCAGCCAAGCTCCAGGAGCTTCTCGACGGCAAGGCAGCCGCCGGAAAAGTTGTCGGAGGCGACCCTTGGGATCACATGGTTGTCAAAGAAACGGTCAAAGACGACGATGGGAAGGTCGTCCGCGATATCGTTTCCGATATCGGAGTAGGTCAGCGCGATGATGCCGTCCACCTTGTTCTGTGTGGCCATGGTCAGGTAAGAGACTTCCTTGTCCGGATCGCCGTCGGCACAGCACAGGAGCAGCTTGTAGCCTCTCTGATAAAGCGCTTCTTCAATATAATCCGCAAAAGCAGCGAAAAAAGGGTTGATGGTATTGGGGATGATCAGGGCGATCAGGTTGCTCTTCTGGAGCTTCAGCCCTCTGGCGTAGGTATTCACCTCGTAATTCAGCTTCCGGATGGCTTCCTCCACCTTCCGGCGGTAGGGTTCCCTCACGCTTCGGCCGTTGATCACCTTGGAAACGGTTCCCACCGCCACGCCGGCTTCCCGGGCGACGTCTTTGATGGTTGGGGCATTTTTCTGTGTCATAGCAGCAGGATATCCTTTCTGTCGGCAGGGCCTTCCGCAATAAAAAGAAAGCCGCAGCCGGACGATCATACTTCTGAAATTGTGGTTCTCTATTTCGCATTATAAACCAATATATGAAACGTTGCAACTGAGTGATTTCCATAAAAAGCGCGAGTATAAATTGTATATTATGTTATAGATCATCATAATTTTGTAAATTCATGTAAAAACCGCTCAAATTGATGAAAAAAATTTAAAAATATAAAATATATTTATGAAACGATATTGTGTTTTTGGATAAAAACTTTTCTGAACAGCTGTGAAACGACGGAAAAAGATAAAAACGAATGCTGCATCCCGGGAAAATCAGGGGGATATGGATAGAATGTGAGGAAAAGACAGAATTATTTTCTGCTGATTTCGGTAAAAAGAGAAGGTATTCCTGAAATGCGACCTTTTATATACGAAACGTTCTTTTAAAATATTATATACAAAATGCCCATATAAAAATTGTATATTATTAACAAAACTACATTTATTACACAAAAAAGAGCGAAATACGCTTGACAAAAGGTTTTGACGTCACTATTATGAAATCACAGAAACATGAAACGTTACACGAACGGTATGAAACGAGAAAGACAAGGGAGGTAGAAGGCATGAAAAAAACAAAAGCAGCCGCAGCAGTTCGGCCGCCGCATAAGAGCCTGATGAAACAGGTTCTAAAGCACTGGGAATTTTATCTTTTGCTGCTGCCCGGCATCATCATCACCATTATTTTCAAGTACGTTCCCATTTACGGCGTACAGATCGCGTTTCGGGATTACAATCCCGTGGGAGGCTTCTTCGGAAGTCCCTGGGTGGGCCTGAAATGGTTTGAACGGTTTTTCAACAGCTACAACAGCGTCCGGATGATCCGCAATACCGTACTTCTGAGTTTATACAGCATCCTGTGGACCTTCCCGATTCCGATCATCCTGGCGCTTCTCATTAATCAGGTAAAGTCCAAGAAGTTCCAGCGGGTGACGCAGACCATCATTTATGCGCCGCATTTCATCTCCATCATGATCCTCTGCGGTATGCTCCGGATCTTCCTGTCACCCTACGGAGGACTGATCAACATCATCGCCCAGGCGCTGGGAGCGCCGGAAGCCATCAATTTCATCGATGAGGCATCCGCCTTCCGGACCATATATATCGCATCCAGCATCTGGCAGGACGCAGGCTGGGGAACCATCATTTATCTGGCGACTCTTTCCAGCGTGGACGCTTCCCTGCATGAGGCGGCGAAGGTGGACGGCGCGAGCACCTGGCAGCGGATCCTGCACATCGATATCCCGGAGCTGGTGCCGATCATCGTGATCCAGCTGATCATGCAGTTCGGCAATCTGATGAACGTGGGATTTGAGAAAGCCTATCTGCTGCAGACGAGCCTGAACAAGGAAACCTCTGAGATCATCGCCACTTACGTATATGAACAGGGTATGTTAAAGGCAATGTACAGCTTCTCCACAGCGGTGGGCCTGTTCAATACGGCGGTAAATATCGTGCTTCTGGTAGCTGTAAACCAGATCTGCAAACGGCTCTCGGATGTGAGCTTTATATAAGGAGGCGAAGGAAATGAAACGAAAAAAGATGGCGCTTTCTTCGGATAAAATATTCGACATTTTTAACTATACTTTCCTGATCCTGCTGATTATCATAGTGGCTTATCCGCTGTACTACGTCCTGATCGCTTCCATATCGGACCCCTATGAGGTGTATGCGGGAAAAACCTTCCTGCTTCCTTCCAAACTGACGCTGGAAGGGTATGTGAGAGTGTTTAAGGAGCAGTCCATCGCTACCGGATATCTGAACAGCATTTATTACACGATCCTTGGAACGGTTGTTTCCGTGGCGCTGATCATTGTGACCGGTTACTGTGTATCCAAGAAGACCCTTCCTTTCCGGAGAACCATCATGCTGTTTTATGTGTTCACCATGTATTTCAACGGCGGACTGATCCCCACTTATCTGGTGGTTTCCAAGCTGGGGATGCTCAACAGCGTGTGGGCGCTGATCCTGCCCGGCGGCGTGGCGGTATTCAACGTGATCGTGGCCAGGACGTTTTTTGAGAGCAGCATTCCGGAGGAACTTTATGAGGCGGCGTCCATCGACGGAAGCAGCAATATCGGAACCTTTGTAAAGATCGCGCTCCCGCTTTCCAAGCCGATCCTGGCGGTCATGGTCATTTTCACCATGGTCTCCTACTGGAACGACTGGTTCACGGCCCTGATCTATATGAGTGAAAAATCCAGATATCCGCTGCAGCTGGCTCTCAGACAGATCCTGATCCAGAGCCAGGCGATGGCGTCCATGATGGGAAATATGGACGGAGGCTATGCGGAGGCCAACAAGGTGACGGAGCTGATCAAGTTCGCGTCCATCGTGGTAGGTTCCGTGCCGATGCTGATCGCTTATCCGTTCGTGCAGAAGTATTTTGAAAAAGGCTTCATGGCCGGCGCGGTGAAGGGTTGACCGCGGGCGGTGTGAAAGGATACATGTCAGAAGCAAAATGGAGGAAAAAGTGATGAAGAAAAGAATCAGAAAACTTGCGGCGCTCGGACTTGCCGCGGCAATGACCCTGTCTCTGGCGGCCTGCGGAAATTCCGGAAGCGGCGAAACGGCGCAGGCAGACCCGACCCAGACCAATTTTACGATCTTCGCGGGCGTGAGCGCCCTGTCTCCGGACAACAGCGAAAAGCCTCTGGTTCAGCAGATGAACGAGGCCATGGGCGTAACGATCGAATGGAACTGCGTTTCCGGGGATACGCTGACAGAGAAGAAGAATCTGCTTTTAAATTCCGGAAGCGATCTTCCCGACGCGCTGATGGCGGCGTCCATGACGGACAGCGAGCTGATCACCTGCGGCGCGAACGGGATCCTGATCCCGCTGGAGGACTATATTAACGAAGAAACCATGCCGAATCTGATGAAGATCGTGGAGAAGCGTCCGGAAATGCTTGCCACCTGCACCATGCCGGACGGCCACATCTACGGCCTTCCCACCATTTCAGAAATGGGTTTTGAGTACAAGGACGGAAACACCTATTATATCGGAGCCATCCCGCAGTTTACCGCCATCAATACGGACTGGCTGGAAGCGGTGGGGATGGAAATGCCCACCACGGTGGATGAGCTGCATGATGTGCTGGTCGCCTTCAAGGAAAATGACGTGAACGGAAACGGCGATCCCACGGATGAGATTCCGCTGTCCTTCATCTTCCCGGAAAAGAACGGTTCCTGGTGCGCCGGCATCGGAACGCTGCTGGCTCCCTTCGGCTGCACCGATTACCAGGCGGATCACAGAGCCATCAAGGACGGACAGGTTTATTATCAGGCGGCTTCCGAAGAATATAAGAACGCCATTGCCTATTATCATGACTGGTTTGAAGAGGGCCTGATCGATATCGAGGTATTTTCTCAGGATTCCAGCCAGTATATCGCAAAGGGCAACGGCGAGGATCCCCGTCTCGGTGTGTTCGTCTGGTGGGAGATCCCGGAAGTTGTGGGAACGGAACGCGCGGAAAGCTATGAATATCTGCCTATCCTGGATGGACCGGACGGAACGCACCATGTCAATCTGAATGAAATGGGAACGGTCGGAAAAGACAAATTCTCCGTGACCAGCGCCTGCAAAAATCCTGAGCTCCTGCTGAAGTGGGTGGATCAGATGTATGATCCTATCATCAGCATGCAGGCAATCTACGGACCGATCGGCGTATACTGGGATGAAGAGCCTGATGAGAACGGCTGCTACTCCATGCGTGAGCTGGAGCCCGGCGAGACGGAGGGCGAGCTGAAATCCAAATCCGAGCTGCAGGGACCGACGGAGCAGCTTGCGGAAGACTACGGTACCTATTATTATCTGGAAGACCGTGCGCAGCAGAGACTGGATGATCTGAAGGATTTCTGGTTCAACTATGTGGACAGCACGGAATATTATCCTACCGTAACCTTTACGGAAGAAGAGATCAACACGATCAACGACAGGCTCAGCGATATCAAGTCCCTCACGGAAGAACGCACTGCCCACTGGCTGACGGACGGCGGCATCGAAGAGGAATGGGATCAGTACCTGACAGATCTTGAAAATATGGGGCTGAACGAAGTGGTGAGCGCATGGCAGGCGGCCTATGACCGTTACCAGGAAGCGCTGGCACAGTAAACAGCAGCCAGCGGCATGAGAGTGTCGGAGAAGACATGGGACAGGCATGCGGCCTGTCCCGTCTTTGTCGGAAGAAAGCTTTGAAGGGGATGAAAGACTGCATGGAAGGGGAAAACGCGGTAAAAGGAGAGGTTCACGGAAATGATGAGAATCACTTTTCATGAAAAAAGTACAGACTGTGGGCACGAAAGGATCTATACAGGCTGCGATGGTTCCGGAAAGGCCAGATATCTGCTGAATGACGGAAGTCTGTATGAAAACAGAAGCTGTGTCCTGAAGGACGGCGTATTTCAATTTGACGGGTACTCCACCTGGTTTGAAGAGACGGGGGAAAACAGGAGGCCGCAGGGAGATTTTACGCTCAGCCTGTTTTTGGCGCCGCAGGAATATTCAGACGAAGGGGACGGCCTGTGGTGCTGTCTGGACAGGGCGGAACGAAAGGGCTTCGGCGTGCTTCTGCATAAGCATGGAAGAGCGGAGGTCTGCTTCGGAAACGGAAAGGAAGTATTTTCCTTTTCTTCGATCCGCTGTCATGCGGTCAAGTACGCCTGGAACCTGATTACGGTGATCTTCCGAAAGGAAGCGGGCTGGTGCGATCTTTATATCAACGGAACGCTGTCAAACCGGAAGCAGTTTCCCCGTCATATGGCGCTGGAATGGCTGCGGCGGAAGGCGCTTCTGGGGAAAAGGCCGGATGGCAGCGGGACGCCGGACGCCTTTGGCGTGTTCTGCGGGCTGATGCGGGAAGCGGTCCTGACGGATGGCTGCCTGAGCGACAGCGAGGCCCGCGCGCAGGCGCTCAGATATGACTGCGGGAAGGATACAGGCCCGCTTGTTCTGGACCGTTCGGCGTATCGGGAGGATGCGCAGCGGCCGCAGTTTCATCTGATCCCGCCGGGCAAATGGATGAACGAGCCCCACGCTCCCCTCTGGTATGAAGGAAATTACCATATTTTTTACCAGGCAAATCCCCATGCGCCGTCCTGGAACCATATCCAGTGGGGGCATATGATCAGCCCGGACATGATCCGCTGGAAGGATCTCCCCCTGGCCCTGGAAACACAGGAGGACGGGCCGGATCCGGACGGCTGCTGGTCGGGAAGCGCCCTGCTGGACCAGGAAGGCGTTCCCCGAATCTATTATACTGCCGGAAATAACAGGAAGTTTCCCAATCAGGCGGTTGCCATGGCGGTTCCTGTGCCTGGAGACGCGCAGCTGAAGCGGTGGGAGAAAAGATCTCAGCCGGTACAGGAACAGGCGGAGGGCTGGATGGGAGAATTCCGGGATCCCTTCGTATGGCTGGAGCGGGAAACGTATTTTATGCTGGTAGGAACGGGAGATGAAAACAACGGAGGAGGAAACGCGGTGCTGTATTCCTCTTCTGATGGAATCGACTGGACCTCTCATGGCTTTATTCTGGATTATGACTATGAGAAAAACAAAGAGGCCGGTCATGTCTGGGAGCTTCCGGTGCTGCTTCCTCTGCGGGATGAGTCGGGAGAGGTGTGCTGCCATATTCTGCTTTTCTGTGCCTGTCAGATCGAAAATGACAGAGTGGAAACCTATTATTTTCTGGGACATTGGGACAGTGAAAAAAGGACATTCCAAAAGCTGCATGAAAAAGCCATGCTGCTGGATCTGGGAAACGGGACATTTACCGGCCCCAGCGGTTTTGTGACGCCGGATGGGAGGAGCGTGATCTTCAGCATCGCTCAGGGAAAACGTCCTCATGAGGAGGAGATTCGGGCCGGCTGGGCTCATAACGGCGGGCTGCCGATGGAGCTGTTCATCCGGGAAGGAGAGCTTCGCGTCCGTCCCGTGCGTGAGGTCCTTACCCTGCGGGGGAAGAAACTTCTGGAGCTGGAAAACATGACGCCCCGGGAGGCAAACGGTTATCTGGGAAATATCCGCGGGAATCGTTTTCTGCTGGAGCTTGTGACCGGCCAGGAGGTTTCCGGAATAGAAACCTGCTGCAGGGAGCAGCTGGTCCGGACTCTTTATCACCGCACAAAGGGACGTTTTGCGGCGGAGGACGAAAAGGGAAGCTGCCTGTCAAAATACAGGGGCAGGGAGGATGATGTGAAGGGGAAGGATGCACAGCGGGAGGTGCGCTGGGAATATTATCTGGACCATTCCATGATCGAAGTCTGCCTGAATGAGCAGAAGCTCATGACGCTTCGCAACTACACAGAGGGAACGGAGCGGCTGATCCGGCTTGCGGAAACGAAAGGCAGGCTGATCCGGCTTGCGCTCTGGGAAATGGAAGCTGCTTACTGATCCGATTTTGAAAAGGGGAAGGCTATGACGGAAAAGATTTTTTACAGCGCGCCGGGAGCGCGGACGGGAGATGTGATTCCCAAATATATAGATGGAAAGTATCAGCTTTTTTATCTGAAGGGCTGGAAGGAGCCGGTCCCGGACGGAGCGGTCCGCGGCTGGCACAGGATGGAGAGTGAGGATCTGATCCATATGGGGAAAGAGGTTCCCATCCATGTACAGGGCGGTACGGGAGATCTGATCTTCGCGGAAGGGAAATGGCATCTTTTTGCGTGTATCTTTCCGGATGGAAAACAGTATATCACGCATTATGTCAGCCGGGACGGAAGTCTGGATCACTGGGAGTATCAAGAGGAGGATACCTTCGGGCCGGACGGCGTGATCTATCAGGGGCCGGACTGGCGGGATCCGCGCATAGAATATGACCCGGAAACAGAAGAATACCGGATGATCCTGGCGGCAAGGGCAAAGGACGGCCACAGTCAGACGGGCTGTGTGGGGCTGTGCGTTTCCCGGGATCTGAAGCACTGGGAGTACAGAGAACCGCTTTATTACCCGCGGCGTTTTAACGGGGCATGCGAGTGCCCTGATATATTCCGGATAGGCGGCTGGGAATATCTGGTCTTTTCTTCCTATACCAATCTGTTTGGCACCTATTATGTGAAACGCCGTACAGGAGAAAGCCATTTTCAGATCCCCCGGAATCACAGGCTGGATGCGAGAGGATTTTACGCGGCAAAAACAGCCGGAAATGAAACGGAAAGATATCTGTTTGGCTGGTGCCCCACGAAGGAGGAAAACATCTTCAGCTTCTGGCCGGATGGCCTGAAAGCGCAGGATTACCGCACCTGGGACTGGGGCGGAGAAATGGTCATCCATCAGCTCGTTCAGCACCCGGACGGGGACCTTGGGCTCTCCCTGCCGCAGACCAGGCGGGAGCTGTTCGCGATGCCGGAAGAAAATACTTTCCGGAAGATAACGGATGGATGGGAAAGAAAAGGGGAGGGGTGGCTGTCGTCCGCAGAAGATACGCAGCAGATGATGCTGATGCAGCCGCTTCCGGAAACCTGTCTGATCACGGCACAGATCCGGATGGAAGGAGCAATGCAGGCGGGCGTTGCCCTGAAGGCAGGGCCGGAAATGAAGGAAGGATATTATCTGTATGTGGAACCGGACCGGGGGCGGCTGGTATATCGTTCCTGGCTTCGGATGTCGGAAGACGGGGGAAAGACCTTTCCCTATGATGTGGAACTGGAAGCTCCGGTGCGCATGTCAGAGGACGGAGAATATCTTCTGGAGATCCTTATGGAAGGAAGCGTGGGGACGGCTTATGTCAATGGAGAGGCGGCTCTGAGCTTTCGCATGTACGATCTGAAGGAAGGGAATCTGGGCCTGTTTTCCCTTGGGCGGGCGGCTTTCGAGAGGATCTCCATACAGAAAAGAAGGAACTGAAAAAAGGCAGGAACTGCCTGAAAATATGAGCAGTAGAAAGGATTGCGATATGAACAATGGAAAGGCAGAAGGGATTATGGAAAAAACAGAATTGACAGCCAGGCTGGAGCAGGCCAGACAGTATGAAAGACAGCATCAGACAGCCGCACAGGAGCGTCCGGCCTTTCATGTGACCGCGCCTGTGGGCTGGATCAACGACCCCAACGGTTTTTCGCTTTTTCAGGGAGAATATCACCTGTTTTATCAGTATCATCCATACAGCAGCCTTTGGGGCCCCATGCATTGGGGACATTGCAAAACAAAGGATTTTATCCGCTGGACCTGGCTGCCCTGCGCGTTGGCTCCGGATGAGGCGTATGACGGACAGGGCTGCTTTTCCGGTTCCGCCATAGAGCTGGACGGAAAGCATTTCCTGATGTATACCGGTGTCAGGGAGCGGGAAAAGGAGGACGGAACGAAGGAGGTTTTCCAGACCCAGTGCATGGCCGTGGGAGACGGAACGGATTATGTCAAGCTGCAGGAAAATCCGGTGATCCTCGCGGACAGCCTGCCGGAGGGAAGCTCCGCAGCGGATTTCCGGGATCCGAAGATCTGGCGGGAGGACGGCAGGTTTTATGCGGTGATCGGAAGCCTGGACGGGGACGGCAGCGGACAGATCGCGCTGTTTTCTTCCGCGGACGGAACCGGGTGGAGCTTTGAGAGCATTCTGGACCGGAATCAGGGCCGCTATGGAAAGATGTGGGAATGCCCGGACTTTTTTACGCTGGATTCCAGACAGGTGCTGATCGTCTCTCCTCAGTTCATGCGCGCGGAGGGGCAGGAATTTCACAACGGGAACAATTCCATCTATTTTGTGGGAAGCTATGAGAAAGAGAAGAAATGCTTCCTGAGAAAAGAAGCGCGTCAGATCGATCACGGGCTGGATTTTTACGCGCCGCAGACCCTGGAGACAGCGGACGGAAGGCGGATCATGATCGCCTGGATGAAGAGCTGGGACAATGACCTGACGCCGGAAGGCGCGGGCTGGTCCGGAATGATGACAGTACCCCGGGAGCTTCGCCTGGACGGAGAGCGGCTGATCCAGAATCCGGTGCGGGAACTGGAGACGTACCGCAGAAACGAGGTACGCCATGCGGTGTATCTGACACGGGAGGATGGAGAAAAGGCTTTGGATGGGATCAGCGGACGTGTGCTGGATATGACGGTGGAACTGAAGGCCGGAGACTATGAGGTTTTTCAGATCGCGCTGGCGGCGGATTCGGACAGCCGTACCCTTCTGGTCTATGACAGAAAGCGGGCGACGCTGACAACGGACCGCACCTGGTCGGGACTTCGGAAGGATCAGGTCTGCGTAAGGAGCGCTGCCGTAAGGGAACGGGAAGGAAAACTGAAGCTGCGCATCGTTATGGACCGGTTCTCGGCGGAAGTGTTTGTAAATGATGGAGAAACGGCCATGTCCACCGTGATTCATACGGATCAGAAAGCGCAGGGAATATTTTTCTCCTGTGATGGAACAGCAGAAATTTCTGTGGTAAAATACGATCTGGAAGCGGAAGGGCTGACCTTCTGACCGGGAGGGAAGCTTTGACAAAGAAGGATTGAAAAGGCGGCTTAAAAAGAGCGGCCGAAACGGGAGGAAAACGAAATGTGGGGAAACGGATTTGAAAACATCTACCGTCTTCAGACGGGAAAGAGCCGGAGCATAAACTGGGAAAACCGGACGGGAGAAAAGGGAAAGGGCGGCATGGCGGCAGGCGATCTGGGGCCTTCCAGAAAGGGCTCGCCCTGTATCCCCCTGGTCCGGGCGGGAGAGACCGTAACGCTGGCGGAAATGGACGGGCCGGGCATCATCCGGCACATCTGGATCACGGTGACGGACCGGACGAGCGACAGGAACCGCTATGTGCTGCGGGATCTGGTGCTGCGGATGTACTGGGACGGGGAGGAGACCCCTTCCGTGGAAAGCCCGCTGGGAGACCTGTTCTGCTGCGGCTTCGGCGTGTCCTATCCGGTAAATTCCCTGCCGGTGGCCGTCAATCCCACCAGAGGGTTCAACCTGTATTTTCCCATGCCCTTCCGGAAAAAGGCGAGGATCACGCTGGAAAATCAGTGCGACGAGGATGTGCATGCCTTTTTCTATCAGGTGGATTACTGCCTGACGGAGGAGCTGCCGGAGGATGCCGGATATTTCCATGCGCAGTGGCGCAGGCAGCGGCTCACGGAAAAGGGGAAGGATTATGTGATCCTGGACGGCGTGAAGGGAAAGGGACAGTACGTGGGCACCTATCTGGCGCTGACCGCCCTGGAGCGGTACTGGTACGGAGAGGGCGAGGTAAAGTTTTATCTGGACGGGGATACGGATTATCCCACGATCTGCGGAACGGGGACCGAAGACTATTTCGGCGGCGCCTGGAGCTTCGCGACGCAGGAGCAGGGACGGACGGTGGAAAACACCTTCTGCACGCCCTTCCTCGGCTATCCCTACTATTCCACGCGGGATACCTTCCTGCATAACGATTACCATACCGACGACCAGCTGCCCCAGCGCAGCTTCTACCGGTGGCACATCCCGGATCCAATCCTGTTTGAGGAGGATCTGCGGGTCACCATCCAGCAGATCGGCGTCAGCCACGGCGGCCTGTTCGAGCGGCAGGACGATGTGGCGAGCGTGGCATACTGGTATCAGGCAGAGCCGCATCAGGCGTTTCCGGCTCTGATGGAGCGGAAGGAACGGTGGCCCAGATAAAAGCGCGGGCAGGCCGGCCCGGGAGATGAGAAGCAGACAGAAAAAACAGGCAGAAAAACAAACAGAAAAAGCAGACAGAAAAAACTGACGGAAAGGAAGCAGACAGAGCATGAACCAGAAGGAACGGATGCTGGCCAACCTGCCCTATAAGGCGTGGCTGGACGGACTGGCGGAAGAACGGCTGGAGAATAAGAAGCGGATCTACCGTTATAACAATCTGCCGCCGGAAAAGGAGAAGGAGCAGGCGGAGCTGATCCGCGAGATCATCGGAAAGCACGGGGAGAACCTGGCCATAGAGCCGCCCTTTCACTGCGACTACGGCAGCAACATCGAGGTGGGAGAGAACTTTTTCGCCAACTATAATCTGACCATTCTGGATGTGGGAAGGGTGAGGATCGGGAAAAACGCGCAGATCGCGCCCAACGTGTCCATCTACACCGCGGGGCATCCGATCCATCCGGATTCCCGCAATTCGGGCTACGAATACGGCATCGACGTGACCATCGGGGACAATGTCTGGATCGGAGGAAGCAGCGTGATCAATCCGGGCGTGACCATCGGCGACAATGTGGTGATCGGCTCCGGCAGCGTGGTGACGAAGGATCTTCCCGACAATGTGGTGGCGGCGGGCAACCCCTGCCGGGTGATCCGGGCCATTACGGAGGAGGACCGGAAATACTATTTTAAGGACCGGGAATTCGACGTGGAGGATTACCGGTAGAAGCGGGAGGAAACATCAGCAAAAGGGCAGACGGCCGTAAAAAACCGTCTGCCCTTCTTATATATGTCCGCGCTTTTTGATTTTTTCGACGGAGCTTTTTTCGAACTTCGTTCTTTCAGACCTTTTCTGTCACAGACTCTCTCCCATCTGCGCCTTCCGTTCGGAAAAGTCCGCTTTGATCTCATCCATCAGCTCCGGCTGCTCCAGAATATCCAGGCAGGTACCCGCCAGGATCCCGGCGGAAAGGCGGACGGCCCGGTGGGCGTCGTCGGACTTGCCCGCGTCCAGATAGGCCTGGGAGTGGGCGGGGGTGCCGGAGGGGACGAAGGCCATGCGGATGCAGGAGCCGGGAAGCTCATACATCACGTTGCCGAAGTCCGTGGAGCCGGTCTTTTCTCTCGGCGGCGCAAGGTGCGGGGCTTCAAAGGCCCGGGCGTTGTCCATGATGAGCTCATTCAGCTTCAGGCAGGGGATCTTGGCGCTGTAGGCGGGATCCCGCTCCATGGTGTATGTGGTTTCCGTCATCAGGGCCGCCCCTTCGATGATCTTCTTAAAACGCTCCACCACCTGGGCCAGATAGCTGGTGTTGTAGGAACGCAGGGTATATTCCGCTGTGGCTTTTCCCGGAACCACGTTGGCGGGGCCGCCCGCGTCCAGCACGGTATAATGCATCCGGGTGTCCTCAAGGACATGCTCCCTTAACATCTCGATGGCGTGGAAGGAAAGCAGGATGGCGTCCAGGGCGCTCCTTCCCTTTTCCGGGTTCATGGCCGCATGGGCTTCTCTTCCGTGGAAGGTGACGCGGAAGTTTTCCAGAGCCATGGTCTTTATGTCCACGCAGGTATCCGGGGCGGCGTGCATCATCAGCGCGATGTCGATATCCTGAAAGCAGCCGTTTTCCTGCATGATGATCTTGCCGCCCAGGCTTTCCTCGGCGGGCGTTCCGTATATCACGATTTTGTACGGCCTGTCGCCCGCAAGCTGGCGGATGCACAGCGCCGCGCCGATCACGGCAGGGCCCTGCATGTGATGGCCGCAGCCGTGGCCCATGGGCAGGGCGTCGTACTCGGCGAGCAGGCCGAAGGAAGGCCCGCCTTCTCCCTGTTCATAAACCGCGCGGAAGGAATGCTCCATGCCGCCCACATTGTGCTCCACATGAAAGCCGTTCTCCTTCAGAAAATCCTCCAGAAGCTTACAGGACTGCACCTCCTGACAGCTGACCTCCGCCAGGTCAAAAATACGGTCCGACATTTCCTCCAGCTTCGGACCCAGCTGATCGATATAAGCTTTGATCTTTTCTTTCATGGCAATCTTCCTTCTCCCTTTGCGAAAATTCCGCCGGCCTGATTTAGTAGCCGACCGCTACGGCGACGACCATCATGGCGCAGCCGATCAGCGTCCAGATCAGGAACAGCGGGAACATGAATTTTACCCATCTGCCGTAAGGCACCTTGGATACCGCCAGCGTTCCCAGCAGGCTGGAGGTGGTGGGCAGCAGCAGGTTGGAGAAGCCGTCGCCCATCTGATAGGCCAGCACCAGGGTCTGACGGCTCAGGCCGATCAGGTCTCCCACAGGAGACATCAGAGGGATGGTCACTGCGGCCATGCCGGAGCCGGAGGTGATGACGAAGCTGGTGGCCGTCTGCGCCAGGAAGAAGCCGATGCTCTGGATGGAGGCGGGAAGGGAGTTCACTGCAAGGGCCACCGCGTTGGAAATGGTGTCGATGATCATGGCGTTTTCCAGGGTGATGATGATGCCTCTGGCAAAGCCGACCGTCAGAGCGCTTCCGGCGATGCCCTTCGCGCCGGCGGAAAAGGTGGTTGCAATCTTGCTGGGAGACAGCCCGGCGAGGAAGCCGCAGATCACGCCCATGGCAAGGAAGAGAGCCGCCATTTCCTCAAAATACCACTGATAGATCAGAAGGCCGTATACCAGAATGCCCAGGGTGCCGAACAGCACCACCAGAACGGCGGCCTGGCGGCCGGTGATCTTCTCATCCGCGTTTTTATCGGCGACAAAGTCCTTTTCGTCCGGCATCCCTGCCAGGATGCTCTTTTCCGGATACTTCTTGATCTTACGCTCATAGGCGATGATGTAAGCGGTATCGACGACGAGCAGGATGACAAGCAGCACGGCCCGCAGGCCCATGCCGGAAAACAGGGGAACGCCCGCGATGTCCTGGGCAATGCCCACGGTGAAGGGGTTCATCAGTCCTGCGGTAAAGCCGGAGGCCGCGCCGACCACGACCATTGCCATGCCGGTCACCTTGTCAAGCCCCAGAGTCAGGGCCATGGTGATGCCGATGGGAACGAAAACGGCCACCTCATTGGACATGCCCATGGTGGTTCCGAATACGGCAAAAAGAGCGAGGAACATGGGGACCACGAAGATCTCTTTTCCCTTCAGATGCTTTCCGACGGTCCGGCACAGGGCCAGGATGGCTCCGCTCGCATTCACCAGCTCAAAGGCGCCGCCGATGATGAGCAGGAAGGCGATCACGTCCGCCGCCTCCAGGATGCCCTGATACATGACCACGGGAACCTGCAGGAGGCTGACCGGATTGGTCCCTTCCGAGGTGTAGCTTCCCGCCTGCACGATGGTCTCGCCGGATACCGGATCCTCATAGCGGACAAATTCGCCGGACGGGACGAACCAGGTGGCTGCCGCGGCGATGATGATCAGGCAGACGATGATCACCAGAGTATGCGGCGTTTCAAAGCGTTTTTTCTTCTTTTCTGTTTTTTCCATTCTTTTTTCCTCCTTGATCCCCTCTTTTTCCGCCCCGGCAGACAGGAAAGACGGAGAATTCCACTTATTATACCGCAAAAAAGGAAAGGACGGTAGCATTTTCTGCCCGGCTTTCCTATTTATTTCTGCTTTCGGGGAAAACGACGCATATTTATGCGGAAAAAGGATGCGGAAGAAAGCAGGGAAGAAAATACAACCGACGGTTGAGAGACTTCTCCCGGTTCCTCTGTATCTCCATTTTCAGGGAGAAGCAAATCTGCTACAATAAGACCGACGGAGGAGGAAAAGCGATGAAGACCACACTTGCAGAAAACATTGCCCGTTTCCGCAGGGCGAAGGGCTACACCCAGGAGGAGCTCGCCCGCAGGCTGAACCTTTCCGCGCAGGCGGTGTCCAAATGGGAAAACGCCCAGTCTCTGCCCGATATCGCCCAGCTTCCCCGGCTGGCCGGGCTGCTGGAGACGGATATCGACACGCTGATGGGGTACATTCCCGGGAAAAAACGGATCACCGCCTACGAGGAACGCTATCAGGCGGAGGGCTATTACTGGGGGACCAGGCCGAATGAGATGTGCCTGGAGCTCCTGAAGCGTTTTTACCCAACCAGGCCGCTGCGCCTTCTGGAGATCGGCTGCGGGGAAGGAAAGGACGCGGTTTTTCTGGCAAAATGCGGCTATCAGGTGACCGCCTTTGACGCGGCGGCCTCCGGGATCGAGAAGGCGAAGCGGCTGGCGGATATCCATCAGACGGAGGTGTGCTTTTTTCAGGCGGATCTGAGAGACTTCCGGCTGGATGAGGAATATGACATCATCTACAGCTCCGGGGTGTTCCACCATATCCTGCCCGGCATGCGCGGGGAGCTGATGGAAAACTATCTGTCCCATACCGCGCCGGGCGGCATGCACGCCGTCAATGTGTTTGTGGAAAAGCCCTTCCTTCCCGCCCCTCCGGATGAGAAGCCGGAGGAAGGCAGCTGGAAGAACTGGATCTCGGGGGAGCTTTTTACCTGGTATAAGGACTGGGTGATCGAGGACTGCCGGGAGGAGATCTTCGACTGCAGAAGCAGCGGCATTCCCCACAGGCACTGTATGGATACGGTATTCGCCAGGAGGCCGCTGTAAAGAAAGGAGATCACAGATGAAGCAAAACAGGGAAGAGATCCGGCGCATGCTGCTTGCGGCCGGAGGGATCTGGCTGGAAACGGAGCGGATGGTCCTGCGGGATCACAGGCCGGAGGATCTTGCCAGCCATCACGCGCTGCTCTCGGATCCGGACGACATGTATTATCTTCCGGAGATCCGGACCCACAGCCTGGAGGAATCCGAAAAGGATCTGAGGGAATCCATCCGGGAGATCGGAAGGCCGGACAGAAGGCTGTATTTTCTGCGGATGGAGGACAGAAAGACCGGAGAGTTCATCGGAGAGACCGGCTATACGGTGCTTCAGGAAACGCCTGTGGGCAAGCTGGTGCACGCCGGATATTTCAGCCGCAGAAAATTCTGGGGACAGGGCTGTATGACGGAGGCCTTCCGGGAGGTGCTGCGCTTCGCCTTCGAGGAAAACGGCGTCTTCCGCCTGACCACGGGCTGCGATCCGGAAAACAGAGGCTCGGAACGGGTGATGATCAAATGCGGTCTGAGAAAGGAAGCGGATATGAAACAGAAGGTCTGGATGGACGGCCGGATGCGGGACCGGGTGGAATACCGCATGCTGAAGACGGAATGGGAGGAGAGAAAATGATCGAACGAAAACAGTACAGAGGATGCCTCAGGGCCGGCAGGAAGCCGGAGGAGTTTATGGAGGCGGTAAAAAAAGCGGCTTCCGCCGCGCAGGCTGCGGTGGAGGAAGGGAAGCTTCTGACCGCCTCTCTTTACCGGTATCAGGATATGTGCTTTCTTTATTATGAAGCGCTGCAGGAAAACGTGGCTCCGGAGGATTTCCTTTCCGCGCTCACGCCGTTTCTGGAGGAGTGGCCGGAGGAAAACGGAAAAACCCCATGGGCATACATGTATCACATTTTCCACCACAGCGTGCCCGGAGAGACGGAAGACTGGGTCAGAGAACGGGCGGAAGGGAAGACGCGCATCGGACGCATCGCCTTCCTCTTTTCGGATAAGGTGTTTTCCTATGTCCGCTGGCACCAGGCCATCGTGGAGGAAGGCCTCCTGAAGGGGGACAAATACCAGTGCATCGCCCTGCATGAAAACATCCTCTTTTCTTATTTTGAGGAGCCCAGATATAACGTCAATATCCGCAGGGAACCGGACCGGGAATCCAGGGAGATCGAAGGCTGGATGAAGGCGGATCCGGAGAGCCATTTCGACCGGGAAAAGGCGGGCGGAGAGAACTTCAGGATCATAGAACAGCTTTTTACGGCGGGCTGAGGCCCGCCGTCTCTTCTGGTGGGAGTCTGATTCCCGCGTGTCGGAAAACAGATGAAAAACGACCGTTACTGTTCAGACAGGTCTGCGCATTTCCTGCGCAGACCGTACGAAAACGTATCGGCAGAAAGCATCCGGCCCATCGCGAAGCGATTGGAATGGCCGGATGCCGTTACTGTTCTGCCGAAGGCTGAACAGTAACAAACGACCGGAAAACGGTGGCAGAATTTACAGGAATCTCCTTGACATAAAACGTGAAAAGAGATATACTTTTTCCAAGATTTCATTACATATTGAACTGCGGCGCGTCTGCCGCCGTCGGACAGATCTGAAAGGCCGGCGAACGCGAAAGCGGACTTCTTTTTTACATATCCTTATCCGCATAACGCGGATGTCGGAACCTTTTCCCTATTTGCAAAATGGTCAGAAGCCAGTAAAGGCCAGCGCGGTAAAGGAGATGATTACCATGTTTTTCTGATATATTCAACAACGGGATCCCGTATCCGAGAGGTTCATATTATACATTTTCCCTGTCTGGAAGGAGGTAAAGACTGATATGAAAAAGCGAAGAAAATGGAAAGGACTGCTGGCATGGATCCTCGTATCCGTCCTGTGCGTGGGCATGAGACCGGTGGGCATCAGCGCGGGGGAACCTGACGGCGGCCAGACGGATCCTTCGGTAACCACGACAACAACGACTGACCAGTATACTAACGGTGACGGAGATACTGTGACAGTCACCACTGAAACCACGACGAACCAGGACACCGGAGATAAGTCCGAGACGACGACCACGGTGACCGACAGCGGCAGCAGCCAGACGGTGAACACGAAGACAGAGGCGACTACGAATACGGGAACCGGCACGGAGAAGACGGAAAACGCGGAAATCACGGTCACGATCACGACGGACACCACGGAAAACCCGGACGGTTCCACGACCACCACCACGGATACGGAGAAGGAATGGAACGGGACTGCCACGCAGGACAAGCCGACAGTGACAGATCCGGTGGATGATGAGGGCAATCCGGTCGTCGACGGGGACGGCTTCACCACCACGGAGATCTCCGGCAGCGTGACGACCGAAGTGGAAGGCTCTGAGAACAAAACGGAAAGCGATACCACGGATCCCCAGGGCAGGCCCCTGAAGGAGGAGGGAAATCTGAAGGGCGGGGAAACCACCACAGTTACCGATACGACGGTTACGGAGAAGGAACAGACGATAGGCAGTTCCCAGACGAAAGTGGATGGTACGCCGGTGGTTAC
Source organism: uncultured Lachnospiraceae bacterium (assembly GCA_944380025.1). Classification (GTDB taxonomy): domain Bacteria; phylum Bacillota; class Clostridia; order Lachnospirales; family Lachnospiraceae; genus Eisenbergiella. Next base: position 8,388 of record CALWGL010000013.1, on the reverse strand, counting down.
AGACACTGAAAGCACGTACGATGCGACAGTGCAGCCAACTCAAACAACCGATCAGGAAAATGTCGACCTTGAATACGGGAAGCATTATGATGATATTACTGTAAATCTGAAACCCGGCGATGAAAAAAAGACCGAAAAGGACGAAACGGATATTTCCGGAGAGCTGCTTAAACCCGGAACTACAACGACGTCCGGACAGAACGGAGAGACGATCGTAAAAGAAATAAAAGAGCTTACAGACGGCAGCGGCAAGGTGATCGGCTATGAGATTACAACGACCACGACGACTCCCAAGTCAACGTCTTCTGCCAGTACAGTAGAGCAGATCGATAAGCCGCAAACGACCGTGACAGAGGGATCGCCGCAAACGACCACCACAACAGATGAGAAGATCAGCCTCCCCGCCAGGCCGGAGGAGAAAACGGTTACCGATCAGGCGACGGGAAATGTCACCACGATCACAGTGGAGGATCTTTATGACGGAAGCGGAAACATCATCGGATACCATACCAGGACCGTGGTAACCGACGCTTCCGGAAGGCAGCTGTCCACCCGGGAAGAATCCGTGTGGGGGACCAGGACAACTACCACGACTGTGGAGGAAGTGCCTGTGACCACGGAAACAGTTTCTCAGGAGAAAGTCACCACCGTAACGACCACGGTATATACGGTAGGTGTGACGAAAGAAAACGTGACGATCATGGCAACGGACCGGGAAGTGACCGCGTCTATGAGTCAGGTCAAAGGAGAAGGGGTACATGGGGATGTGGCTATGAATTCCCTTAAGCCGGATCTGACGAACGACGGCAGCAACACCGTTGACAGAAATCAGGATCTTTATAATCGAAAAAATAATGAGGAACTCAGTCAGCCGGGAAACTTTGATAATCATCCCTACCAGTGGCTTGGTGAATACGGGCTTGAGAGCGCCATCCGTGTGGAAGCAGGAAAGAAGGGCGTCGACTGGGCCAATACCTGGCAGCCTCATCAGTTCGTACTGGAGGATAAAGACGGACAGAAGTATTATGTGTACTGTGCGGATTTTGAAGTAAGTCCTCGGGAAGGCTGGAACTATGACATGGTAAACGTTGAGGATGCCACGTATTACGACACAGAGAATGCTGAACACATCCGGGCCATCGCTTCCAAAGGTTACTGGGGAACGAACGGCGGACAGGGAAGCCTGGATGCAGTAAAGCAGCTTCTTCGGGATGCCGTGACAAACGGTGAGGTTGATCTGACGGAGGATGAGATCAACGCTCTGACCCCGGGTGAGGCCCTGACGGCCACGCAGGCGGCTATCTGGACGTTCGGAAACAGCGGGGATACTATGCTGAATGAGAATGACATCGTGGGAGTTTATTTCAATGGCAGTAACTATGAAGAGGTGGATTCTGTAAAGACAAAAATCACACAGGAGCTTTATGAATACCTGATCACTCTGAGAGAGAAACCGACTCCGGAGACCACCCTTATTACGGAAGATGCCATTACCGGTGCCAGTATCACGGTAAGGGATAAGGTGGGTACAGATTCCGGTTCCGGCAAAGATGTATATAATACCAGTGTTTCCTTTACGCTGGCGGTGATCCCCAGCGGGGAAAACGACGATTTCGTGGTAAAAGTACTTGATGAAAAGGGAGAGGAGATCGCCACCAGGCGGCTGACTGGAAATGATTCGGAGACCGGGTACGGCGTGATCAGTCCGGATGCGAACGGTACCTATACCATTGACGACTTAGAATTGAAGGAAGGCGTGAACATCACGCTGAACCTGAGCGGAACTCAGAATCTGGATCAGGGCGTGTATCTGTATACCTCCGAGGTGCGTACGGGCGAAATTCAGCCTACATCCCAGACCTTCGTGGGTATTTCTTCCGGAACGCGACAGGTGAATCTGAACGTGAATCTGACCTTTGATGTGACGGAGCCGACAGCGAAGAAGAACATCATAACGGAGTCAAAGGCGGGCGACGTAACCGAGACGGTGACCACAGAGCAGATCAATACCACGACCGACACCCAGGTGGTGGCGAAAATGACCGTGACAGAAGTGGTGGAGGATACGACGGAACGCGAATGGGAGGAATCCTGGGAAAAGACCTATACCTATGACAGCGGCGACGATGATGCGGACGCTGATGATGATTCCGATGCGGACGCGGATGCCGACGCAGATGCCGATGCTGACGCTGATGCGGACGCTGACGCAGATACCGATACGGATACCGACACGGATACGGATACCGACACCGACGTCAGAGCACAGAAGGAATACGGAGATATCCCGAGGACGGGAGATGCTTCCGCGATCTGGTATGTCATGACCATTCTGGCTGCCGGAGGCCTGACGGGCATGGGCATCAGAAACAGAAAAAGTCGGAACGGACACCGCTGAGCATAGCTCAGGACGGCCGTGACAGCCGGTCATTGCAGCGCGGAGACGGGACCCGGTGATGCCGGGTCCCGTTTCCGATGCCGCGTGTTTCCGGTTCGCCCGTTTTGAACGGGCCCTGACGGAGTCCCGGCTGACGGCGGCTCTTTTCGGAGGGGAGATATCCGGAAAGCGTTTCAGCATCAAATGCAGGAGGATGCCATGGATCAGAGATCATTCGTGCGGCGGATCGTGCTTTTTTCCGCGGTACTTTTGTGCATGCTGCTTCCGGCCGGCTGCGGCCGGAAAGCGGACACGGGGCAGTACCGGGAGAAGGCGGATCTTCTGAAGGAGGAAGTCCTGGCGGAGGAGGTCCGCTGGGAGCTGGTGGACAGTCCGGCCGGTGAGACGGGATATGCGGTTTTTGTCTCCGTGTGCGACACGTCCAGCCGGGCCAGGGTATATACGGGAACGGGAAAAACACCGGAACAGGCCTGGGAGAACGCGGACAGGAAGACAGAAGCTGCCCTGGCGAAGAGCGGGATGCAGCCGGAGTGGGTGAAGGCGGATCTGGTTTATATTTCCGAGAAGATCTCCATGGAGGAGCTGTCCGCCGCGGTGAAGAACTCCCGGACCGAATTTTTCCGCTACGGCGTGTCCTTTGACGACGCCTTCCGTACGGCGCTGCTGGAAGCGGAGCTGAACGGAGCGAAGATCTATGACTATGAAGAGGGCGGGATCGACCTGAACTATCTGAACACCTATCTGAAAAAGGCAGGCCGGAAGCAGCTGAGGAAGCTGCCGGAGGACTGCACCGTATTCCGCTGCTTCGGGTGGTTCTGCGGCGGGGAAAATGAGATCTTTCCGCTGTCCTCCGGAGAGCTGGATTACGGGCGCCGGAAGGTCGGGCTCCTGGATGCGGATTACGCCGCCGGCCTGATCCGGAGTGCCTCCGATTATCTGATCCGGCAGGTCAGGGAGGACGGTTCCTTTGTCTACGGTTATTATCCCCGTTTTGACAACGAGATAGAAAATTATAATATTGTCCGCCATGCCAGCACGATCTGGTCCCTTCTGTGCCGTTACCGGATGGATCCGGACGAAGAGCTGGCGGAGGTCATCGAGCGCACCATCGGATATCTTCTGACTCAGGTCGTCAGCGACGGGGAGGGAAGGGATTATCTGTATGAGGAAAAGGACGACGAGATCAAGCTCGGAGGCTGCGGGGTCGCGGTGATCGCGCTGACGGAATATATGGATGTTTTTCAGAACGATAAGTATCTGGAGGAATGCCGCCGGCTGGGCAGGGGGATCCTGTCCATGCTGGATCAGGAAACGGGAGAATATGTGCACGTGCTGAACGGGGATTTTACGCTCCGGGAAGCCTTCCGGACGGTATATTATGACGGCGAGGCCACGTTTGCCCTGTGCAGGCTCTATGGACTGACCGGGGAGCGGGAATGGCTGGATGCCGCCTGTTCTGCCGTGGATCATTTCATAGAGGCGGATTATACCGGATACAGAGACCACTGGGTGGCGTATACCATGAATGAGATCACCCGGTATGTGACGGACAGGCCGGATTATTTTGCCTTTGCGCTGCAGAACGCCCAGCGGAACCTGCAGGAGATTTATGAGAGGGATACCACTTACCATACCTATCTGGAGCTTCTGATGGCCACGTTTGAAATTTATGACAGGCTGGTGGCCGGCGGCGCGTCGGTGGAGGGCTTTGACCTGGAAATGTTTCTCAGGACCATCTATGAGCGGGCGGACAGGATGCTGAACGGCTATTTCTATCCGGAAACGGCCATGTATATGGAGAACCCGCAGCGGATCCTGAACACCTTCATGGTGCGCCATGACGGATACCGGGTGCGCATAGACGACGTGCAGCACAACATCGGAGGCTTTTACCTGTATTGGAAAAATTATGACAGACTGGCACAATACGGCATGCTTGACTGCCGGGGCTGACCCTGTCAAAGCGGAAGGAGGATTTTTAATGAAAAGCGGGTGGATGAAGATCCTTGCCGGATTCCTGATCCTGGTCCTCATCATCGGTCTGGCGGGTGTGATCCGGCAGCAGATGGATTACCGGAAGGGAGATGCGGATTATTCAGAGGCGGAAGAGCTGGCCGGCGTTTTTGTGCCGGAGGGTACGGCAGTGACGGGAGCGGACGGCAGGGAAGCGGAAAAAGATCCCGCAGCGGCCGCGCTGGAAACGATCGATCTGGACGCTCTTCGTGAGGTCAATCCGGATGTGGTAGGATGGATCTGCATACCGGGTACGAAGATATCCTATCCCCTGGTGCAGGCCGATGACAACGAATATTATCTGGATCAGACCTGGAAAAGGGCGCGCAGCTCCGTGGGAGCCATTTTTCTGGAATGTCAGGTCAGCCCGGATCTGACGGATTTTAACACCATCATCTACGGACACCGGATGAAGAACAATACCATGTTCGGCCGTCTGAAGGAGTATATCCGGGGAGATCTTTACGAACAGGCGCCCGCGGTCTACATCGCGACAGACGGCGGTGTGAACCGTTACGATATTTTCGCGGCCTACGAAGCGGATGTGTCCTGGCTGCTCTATGTACCGGGCGTATCGGCGAGGGAAGAAAAGGAGGAGATCCTCCGCTGTGCCGCGGAGCATTCGGTCATAGATACGGGTATCTCTCCTTCCCCGGACGACAGGATCCTTTCTCTGATCACCTGTACGGGCAGGGGGTATTCCTCCCGGCTGACCGTACAGGCCGTCCTGACACAGCAGTGGGAGGCGGACTGAGAAGGCTGCCTGGTTACTGTTCAGACAGGTCTGCGCATTTACTGCGCAGACCGTGCGAAAACGTACAGGCAGGAAGCATCCGGCCCATCGCGAAGCGATTGGAATGGCCGGATGCCGTTACTGTTCTGCCGAAGGCTGAACAGTAACGCTGCCTGAGCCGGCTCCGGCTAAAGCCTGCCGGATTTCCTTGCAATCCCATCCTTTTTTTGCTACCATAGGTACGGACAGATCCAGTGATGACAGGACAGACGACCATCACTTTAATAAAAATTCGGCTGCTGGAAGCCGGGCATATGGCCGGCTCCTCTGATGGAAGCGCCGTCCGTACGGCGTAAAAAAAGCGGAAGCCGCTTTGAGCGGCGGAAAGGAAAAAGGAAATGAGCAGCGAGATCAGAGACATTAACCTGGCAGGATCCGGCGAGCAGAAGATCGAGTGGGTAAAGAGAAACTGTGACCTGCTTCGCATGCTGGAGGAGGAATTCAGTCAGACGAAGCCCTTTGCGGGAAAGAAGATCACGCTTTCCGTGCATCTGGAGGCCAAGACCGCGTACCTGTGCAAGGTGCTGGCGGCAGGCGGCGCGGAAATGTATGTGACCGGATCCAACCCGCTTTCCACGCAGGACGACGTGGCAGCGGCCCTGGTAAAGGCGGGCCTTGAGGTACATGCCTGGTACGGAGCCACGCAGGAGGAATACAACGCCCATATCCGTGCGGCGCTGGCCGCGGGCCCCAACATCATCATCGACGACGGCGGCGATCTGGTGCACATGGTGCACACCGAGATGCGCGATCTGATCCCGAACATCCTGGGCGGCTGTGAGGAGACCACCACCGGCATCATCCGCCTGGAGGCAATGAACCGGGCGGGAGATCTGGCCTTCCCCATGATCCGCGTCAACAACGCGCAGTGCAAGCATTTCTTTGACAACAGATACGGCACGGGCCAGTCCGTATGGGACGGCATCAACCGCACCACAAATCTGATCGTGGCGGGCAAGATCGTGGTGGTGGCCGGCTACGGCTGGTGCGGCAAGGGCGTCGCCATGCGGGCGAAGGGCCTGGGAGCCAGAGTCATCGTGACGGAGATCGACCCTGTTAAGGCCATCGAGGCGGTGATGGACGGCTTTGATGTGATGCCCATGAAGGAAGCGGCAAAACTGGGAGACTTCTTCGTGACCGTAACGGGCTGCGACAAGGTCATCGACGCGGAGGATTTCGTGGAGATGAAAGAAGGCGCCATCCTCTGCAACGCGGGCCACTTCGACTGCGAGATCGACATGGCCGGCCTCCGCAAAATGGCGGTCGAGACCAAAGAGATGAGAAGAAATATCCAGGGCTACAGGCTGCCTGCCGGACAGTGGATCTGCGTCCTGGCGGAGGGCCGTCTGGTGAATCTGGCGGCCGGAGACGGACATCCGGCGGAGATCATGGATATGAGCTTCGCGATCCAGGCTCTGTCCGCGAAATACCTGGCGGAGCACGGCAGGGAGCTTACCGAGAAGCTGATCGACGTTCCCGCCGAGATCGACAGGGAAGTGGCGAAGAGAAAGCTCCGCTTCCTGGGAAAGGAGATCGATACCCTGACTCCGGAGCAGGAGGCTTATCTGAATCAGTCGCTGGTATAAAACGCAGCATAAAAAAGCGGACAGAGACTCCGGTTTTCGGAATCTCCTGTCCGCTTTTGAATTGCGCGCTCTTGCTGCTTTGCTCTTATGAAGAGGGACGCGCTGCCCGCCTCACGCCTTCCAAAGCCCGTGCAGGTTGCAGTAGGCATATACGGCCTTCAGTTCCTCGCCGTCCGCGAGAATGAAGGAAGCCTTCGGGCTGTCACCCGGATTCAGGTGTCTGGTCTGGAAGCCGTTGGTGGTTTCGGCGACGATCCATTCGATCCAGTGGGTCTCGATCATGGGATGCTCAGTGGAGCCCACCTGAACGTTCACCACATTGCCGTCTGCGCTGCAGGAGGGAACATGCTTTTCTGCGGCCGCGTCGGTGACGCCCGCTTCCAGAAGCTCCATCTTCTGCCCGCAGCACATGACAGGAACCTTGCTGTCGGTGAGTTTGGTGATGATATTGCCGCAGTTCTTACAGATATAGAAATTCATATTTCCCTCCGTTCTTTCGTACAGACTGCATGCCGGAATGACCGGGAGCGCGGCCTGCGCTGATATGAGAGACGGCCCGTGGCCGGGCCGTCTGACGTTTCCGTTTTCTTCTGTCTGAGCGGTCAGAAGAGCTTATTTTCCGAAGTATCTCTCCAGCAGTCCCTGGAAGGCCTTTCCGTGACGGGCTTCGTCTCTTGCCATCTCATGAACGGTGTCATGGATCGCATCCAGGTTGGCGGCCTTCGCGCGCTTCGCAAGGTCGAACTTGCCGGCGGTAGCGCCGTTCTCAGCCTCAATTCTCATTTCCAGATTCTTCTTCGTGGAATCGGTAACCACCTCGCCCAGCAGCTCTGCGAACTTCGCGGCATGCTCCGCCTCTTCGTAGGCAGCCTTCTCCCAGTACAGGCCGATCTCAGGATAGCCCTCTCTGTGGGCAACTCTCGCCATGGCAAGATACATGCCGACTTCCGTGCACTCGCCGGAGAAGTTGGCTCTCAGATCCTCCATGATATCCTCGCTTGCGCCCTGCGCAACGCCTACCACATGCTCGGCAGCCCATTCCAGGGTTCCGGTCTGAGCGGTGAACTTCTCAGCGGGAGCGCCGCATACGGGGCACTTCTCCGGAGCTGCATCGCCTTCATGAACATAACCACATACCTGACATACGAATTTCATAGTTTTTGTCTCCTTTTCTTAAAAAAGTTTTTTATAGGGAGCGGACGTCTGGACGGCCGCTGGCTAACAGATACTGTTTGCAGATCCTGGTCCGGTTATCCGGTTCAGGAGGTCTTTTTCACGCTGCTCATGCAATGCGGACATAAGCCGTAAAAATAGGTGACATGCCCCTGGATCATGCCGTCGAAATCCCGGACCGCCGCTTCCAGCAGACCGCTTATGTCGTTCAGCTCCAGGTCGCTCACCGCGCCGCATTCATTGCAGACAAAGTGATAGTGCGGGCGGGTATCCGCGTCAAAATGATCCACGCCGTCTCCGACACGCAGCCGGGATATCTCGCCAAGGTCGGCAAGCAGCGTCAGATTCCGGTAAACAGTGCCAAGGCTGATATTGGGAAATTCCGTTCTCACATTGCTGTAAACTACATCAGCCGTCGGATGGTC
>CALWGL010000012.1 GCA_944380025.1 uncultured Lachnospiraceae bacterium | reverse complement strand
CTGGTCAATCTGGTGCTGATTCTGATCCTTTCCCTGCCCTGCGTATTCGGCTTCAACCTGTTAAGCGGCTTCGCTCCGCTGGGAGAAGGCACCACCATCCAGGATCTGGAGGACTTCATCGTCTCCAATAACCTCCTTCCTCTGGGAAGCGTGGGCTACCTCCTCTTCTGCACCAGCCGTTACGGATGGGGCTGGAAGAACTTCACCGAAGAGGCGGATGCCGGAAGCGGCCTGAAATTCCCCAGGTGGGCGCGGTTTTATGTCAGCTACATCCTGCCTCTGATCGTTCTGTTCATTCTGATCATGAGCTATGTGCAGAAGTTTGGGTGAGGCTTATCGTGATCGGATAAGGGAAGAAACTTCCTCTATCCGATCACGCGATGCGTAAAGCTATCGGCCGCGTGCCGGACTTATCACACAAAAAAGAAGCGGTTTCTCCTGTAAGAAGAGGCCGCTTCTTTTTTGACAGTTTTCACCCCTGCCGGTAATAGCTGAAGAAGTCCGCGATGCTCTCCGCCGCTTCCTTAAGCACCTCCACGCGGGGCAGGTAGACCACCCGGAAGTGATCCGGCTGCTTCCAGTTGAAGCCGCCGCCGTGGATCAGCAGGATCTTTTTATCCCGCAGAAGATCTAGGGCAAATTTTTCATCGTCAGTGATGTTGAACCGCTTCACATCGATCTTCGGGAAGAGGTAGAAGGCCGCCTTCGGCTTCACCGCGCTGATGCCGGGGATGTCCGTCAGCGCCTTGAAAATGAACTCCCTCTGGTCGTAGATCCTTCCTCCGGGGACGATGTAGCTCTTCACGCTCTGGTGGCCGCCCAGGGCCGTCTGCACGATGGACTGCGCCGGCACGTTGGAGCAGAGGCGCATGTTGGAAAGCATTTTGATCCCTTCCATATAATCCCTGGCGATCCGCTTGTTTCCGCTCAGGATCATCCAGCCGATCCGAAAGCCCGCGATCATATGGGATTTGGACAGGCCGCTGAAGGTGACGCAGAACAGATCCGGGGCAAGGGAAGCGATGGAAACATGCTCCAGCCCGTCCATGACCAGGCGGTCATAGATCTCATCGGAAAAGATCATAAGCTGATGCTGTCTGGCGATCTCCACGATCTGCAGAAGGATCTCCTTCGGATACAGTGCGCCGGTGGGATTGTTGGGGTTGATGATGACGATGGCCTTGGTGCGGTCCGTGATCTTTTTTCTGATATCGTTAAGGTCCGGATACCATTCCGCCTGCTCGTCGCAGATATAGTGTACGGCCTTTCCTCCCGCCAGCGTGGCGCAGGCGGTCCAGAGAGGATAATCCGGCGACGGGATCAGGATCTCATCCCCGTCGTTCAGAAGGGCGGACATGCACAGATTGATGAGCTCGCTCACGCCGTTTCCGGTATAGATATCCTCGATGGATACGTTTGGGATCCCTTTCAGCTGGGCGTACTGCATGATGGCCTTTCTGGCGGAAAACAGGCCGTTCGCCGTGGAGTAGCCCTCGCACTCCGTCAGCTGCTGGCGCATGTCGTGGATCACCTCGTCCGGCGTGCGGAAGCCGAAGGGCGCGGGGTTTCCGATATTCAGCTTCAGGACCTGCATTCCTTCCTCTTCCATTCTGGCGGCTTCGTCCACCACCGGGCCTCTCACATCATATAATACATTGTCCAGCTTCGTTGATTTCTTAAATTCCCGCATGCTCTTTTCCTTCCCTTCCGGCGCGCTGTCCCCGCCGTTTTTCACAGATCCGTATCTTTCCGCTTCCACTTTTCGTCCATCTTCCCGGACGTTTCCTTCTGCCTGCTGGCCGTTTCCTTCTGCCGGGCGGCCATCCGGCCGCCATTCCGGCTTCCCCTGCGGCCTTCCTTCCGCCTTCCTTCCGGCAAGCCAGTCCTCATCCGTCTCCAGCGCCTGCGCCAGAAAATGAAGGATATCCGCACGGGGAACCGTTTTTCCGCTCACATACTGGCTGATCTGGCTCTTTCCAAGCTTCACGCCCCGCTCTTTCGCCATCCGGATCAGGTCCACCTGCTTTTTTCCCTGCGCCTCCATGGCGAGCCGCAGCCGATCCGCAAAAATCTCTCCTGCCATCCGCTTCCTCCTGTAGTTCAATTTTCTTTTTAAGTTCAATTTTATCAAATATAGTTCAATTTATTTTTTTGATTGTATCACCAACACCAAAAAAGTTCAACCTTATTTTGAACTCCCCTGCTCCTTTTTGTTCCTGATCGTTACTGTTCAGACAGGTCTGCGCATTTACTGCGCAGGCCGTACGAAAATGTACCGGCAGGATGCATCCGCGGTGTTTTCCGCCTCATCCCTGCAGCATCAGCCCGGTCATCACCACGCTCATGACCACTCCCGCGGCCGTGGCCAGAAGCGCTCCGGCCAGCGTATAGCGTGTCTTCGTGACCTTTGCCGCCATGTAGTAGACGCTCATGGTATAAAAGCAGGTTTCCGTACAGCTCATCAGAATGGAGGTCATCAGACCGACCCGGGAATCCGTCCCGTAATTTTTGAAGATATCCAGGACCAGCCCCGTGGCCGCGGAGGAAGAAAAGAGCTTGACGATGATCACGGGAACCACGGGGGCAGGAAGACCCAGGGGTTCCGTCAGCTGTCCCAGCAGCCCGCCGAAAAACTCCAGAAAGCCGGAGGAACGCAGAATCCCCACGGCCATCATCAGTCCGATCAGCGTGGGCATGATCGCAGCGACCGTATGAAAGCCGTCCTTCGCTCCCTTAATAAAATCCTCATAGACATTGGTACGATGAATGATCCCATAGCCCACCACATAGAAGATCAGCGCAGGAATGATGATGCCGGAAAAATTGGAAAGAGCGTTTCCCATTCCGCTCCCCTTTCAGACACAGACGCACGCAGAATCCCGTACGTCTTTTTTAGTATCATCCTATGTGCCTGCCATTCCCGTCATTCCTCAGGTCTGCGGCGGCCTGCCGCCGCATAGGATGAAAAAAAAGAGGTGACCCATGCTGAACGTTATCTGGGCCTCCATGATCGCTGTCGGCATCCTTTATGCGGCGCTTACCGGGAACCTGGCCGCCGTGGCGGACGGTGCGCTGGATTCGGCCGGAGAGGCCGTGCAGCTGTGCATTACCATGACCGGCATCATGAGCTTCTGGGTGGGACTAATGGAGATCGCTTCCGGCTCCGGCCTGATCCGGTCCATGACCCGCGCCATCCAGCCCTTTGTTTCCTTTCTGTTTCCCCGCATTCCGCAGAAGCATCCCGCCAGAGAATACATTTCCGCCAATCTCATCGCCAATATCCTTGGTCTCGGCTGGGCCTGCACCCCGGCCGGGCTAAAGGCCATGGAAGAGCTGGAAAAACTGGAAGAGGACAGAAGAAACGGCAGAGATCCCGGTCCGGCGCGCCCGAGGGGCACCGCAGGCAATGAGATGTGCACTTTTCTCATCATCAATATTTCTTCCCTCCAGCTCATACCCGTGAACGTGATCGCCTACCGCAGCCAGTACGGAAGCGCGGCCCCGGCCTCCATCGTGGGCGCGGGCATCCTGGCGACCGCGGTGAGCACAGCCGCGGCGGTCATTTTCTGCAAAGCGGCAGACCGATCGTAGCGGGCCCCTTTTCCGGCCCGCGGGGATCTCTGGGCTTCCGCGGAAGAAGAAGCTCCGGGCTTCTGCGGAAGAATCCGGTTGAAAGCTTTCTCCATTTCCGATATACTTTTTGCAGCCGCCGCAGGTACAGCACAGCATTCTTTCCGGTTTCTCTGCTGTAAATCATCCCTGTACGGCAGAATGGAGACGGCAATGAGCATACTCACCTTATTCCTGCTGCTTTTTCTTTTTGCGGCCGCAGCCCTGTTCCTCCTGGCAGCCCTGTATTTTCTGCTGCTCATCCCCCGGTTCCGAAGTCCCGACAGCAGTGCGCTGACAGGATATTTCTACGCGCACCGGGGACTTCATGATCTGAAAAAGGGGATTCCGGAAAATTCCATGAAGGCTTTCCGCCTCGCCGTGGAAAAGGGCTATGGGATCGAACTGGACGTTCAGCTTTCCGCAGACGGCGTTCCCGTCGTGTTCCACGACGATACGCTCACCCGCGTGTGCGGCGTGGACAGACGGGTCTGCGAGCTGACGCTGTCCGAACTGAAAAAACTCCCTCTCGGCAAAGAAGGCTTTCCGGATACGGGAGAACGGATCCCCACCTTCGCAGAATTTCTGGAGATGGCGGACGGCCGGGTTCCCCTGATCGTGGAGCTCAAAATGGAAAAATGGGACGCCCGGATCCCGGAAGCCGCAGACAGACTGCTGAGGGACTACAAAGGCCCCTACTGCGTGGAATCCTTCCATCCCGGCGCGCTGGTCTGGTACCGGAAGCACCGTCCCGATGTGTTCCGCGGCCAGCTCTGCACCAATTTTGCAAAGGAGCACGGGAAACGGAGCCTTTCCTATTTCCTTCTCGGAAAAATGCTGACGAACATCGCGGCCAGGCCGGATTTCATCGCCTATGACTGGCGATACCGAAACGACCTGTCCCGGCGGATCTGCTGCGGTCTGTACCATGCCCTGCCCGTGGCCTGGACCATCCGCTCCCAGAAGGAGCTGGATGAATGCCGCGGGGATTTCCGGCTGTTCATCTTCGAGGGCTTTGAGCCGAATGCCGGAAAGCGGGCCGCAGGAACCGTCTGACGGCACGCCTGCCCATCCCTGCGGCTGCTCTCCGGGGCCAGCTCGCAGCTCCGCTGCTCTCTGTCCGTTGCCCGTCGAATACCCGCATGTCTGTGCAGGCACGCCTGCCCATCCCTGCGGCTGCTCTCCGGGCTTATCGCACAAAAAGACCCGGCGGGCCGTAAGGCCGCCGGGCGAAACTTTTGTTATGCGCGGAAAACCCTGAACTGCTTTTCCGCCTTTTATATCAAGTCCTTTCGGACATGGCTCACCCCTCGATCGGGATGATGGTCTTCTCCTCTTCGATCTTCTTCGGCTGAGGTTTGTCGATGATCACCTTCAGGATGCCGTCCTTAAACGCCGCGTGGATCTCATTTTCCGTGATACCCTCGCCCACATAGAAGGTTCTCTTCATGGTGCCGTAATATCTTTCCTTTCTGACATATCTGGTCCTTTCGTCAGCCTTCTGTGCAGGCTCCTTCCGGTCGGCGGTGATGGTAAGATAACCGTCCTTCAGTTCCGCCTTCACATCCTCCCTGGTATAGCCGGGAACCTCGATCTCCAGCAGATACTGGCCGTCCTTCTCACGAATATCGGTCTTCATCAGCTGGGTCTGCGGAACATACCCTCTGCTGAAAAACGGATCGTCAAACATATCTCCAAAAAAGTCATCAAATAAATTATTTCTGATCAGCATGATTTTTTCCTCCACTTTTTTCTCTTTTATGATCCGGATCTCTGCGTATCCGGCTTTTCTTTTTTGTTCTATAGCAGTTATAACACTTATTACTAGCACTGTCAAGAGGTGAGTGCTAATTTTTTTTTGTGATTTCAGAATATCTAGTTACTGTTCAGACAGGTCTGCGCATTTACTGCGCAGACCGTACGAAAACGTACAGGCAGGAAGCATCCGGCCCATCGCGAAGCGATTGGAATGGCCGGATGCCGTTACTGTTCTGCCGAAGGCTGAACAGTAACAATGTCTATTCTGACCGCCGGATCATAAAATAACACCGGGGCCGCGAAGACCCCGGCGTCATTTTATGCAGCCGGTTCCGGCGCAGGCTGGCTGAGATCCCAGAAGGACACCGTTCCGTCCTCCTGTTCCACGACCACACTTCCGCCGGCGGAGTAAATATTTGCCGTTTCCGGCATTTCTTCCTCATAAACCTGTCCGCCGCTCACGCGGTGCAGCTGACCGGACGTATCCAGCAGCAGCAGTCCGCCTGCGTCCGCGGCAATATCGCTGACCGTAAAGTCCGGCGCGGCTTCCTGTCCGTTCTGCAGCCAGGCATCCGGGACAGCAGGGATTCCGTATTCCGACCGGATCGTATTGTCCTGCGTCACCCAGATCAGTCCGCCGCTACCAAGAGAAAACTGTTTTACCTGGCCGGCGATCCGTATCCAGGCATCCGGATCCTCCGCATAGCTGGAATACAGCGTACCGTCTGCCGTCAGGACAGCGGTCTGCCTCTCTCCGGCTTCCAGGCTTACCGCTCTGCCGATGCCGTTCACGCGGCTGAGCTCCATATTTCCGCCCTGTCCGGCGTACCAGAGACTGCCGTCCATCTTCAGCACATACAGGATCCCCACGCTTCCGGCTGCGGACGCCACGTTCCCGTCATCGACGATCAGCTGCCATCCGCTCTGCGGATCCGCAGACGCGTAATCCAGCCCCATCTGTCCCCAGCGGTTTTCACCTGCGGCCCAGAGATTCCCGTCTCCGTCCACCACATAGCTGGTACGTCCCGCGCAATAGACCCGGACGGCTTCTCCGGGGAACTCTGCAGACTGAAAAGAGCTCTGCACACTCTCTTCCGCCAGATTCTGATCCGTTCCCAGCTGGCCCAGTATATTGCTGCCGCGGGAAAGTACCTCGCCCCCTGACAGAAGCAGCTCCTGATCAAGGCCGGCAGCGTAGGAATGCTTTTCCGCCAGCGCCAGCTCCAGGATCTCGTCACGAACGGCATAATCCTCCTCCTGATCCGTATGCTCCACCAGTTCCTGGGCCGTGATCAGCGCCTGCCGGATGTCCACGTCCGTCTGGCTGTCGATCAGAAGACGATACGCCTCCGGAACCCTCGCCTCCGTCAGCGGTTCCAGGATCTCCGGAACCATTTCCGGATTTCCCGCGCCCACATACGCCTCCGCAAGTCCCAGCCGCGCATCCCGGGAGGTCGGATCCAGGGACAGGACACGCAGAAATTCCGCGATCGCCCCTGTGTAATCCATATCATTCAAATATTTCTGTCCCAGATCCGTATGCGCGGAAGCATTATCCCGGTCCAGCCGGATCGTCACTGCCGCAGCGATCAGGATGCCGGCCACCAGAAAAAGCGGCAGCAGAATCGGCAGTTTTTTTACCCGCAGCTTCATTGTACTTCCTCCTCTCCGGCAGCAAAGCGGCTGTACGGCACATCATATTCCACCCGGATCGCACCCTCCAGGATCCTGGAATCCACATAATCCGCATAAGCCCTGTCGTCATAGCCGACATACAGCGTACCGTATCCCTGTCCGAGACCGGTGTCTCCAAGATCCAGCTCTTCCAGCTGCATCCCTCCGTTTTCATCTGCCGCCTCAGCAGGCAGCTCAACGCCATCAAACGCAAGCATGCCGTCCAGTCTGAGCGACAGTGTATTGAGCTCTCCGCTTTCCGTCTGCACCTCGCTGATCTGCATGCTGCTTCCCAGCACGATCATGTCTTCCTCCGGCATCAGCGCCTGATTCGCAGAGATCTGCAGGCTTCCCGCACGATAATTCCAGCATCTCAGCTCGTCTCCTATCACCAGCATTCCCGGAAAGCCGTACTCTTCTCCGCTCTGAGCCGTAAGACCGATCTCATAGATCCCGTTCGGAAGCCGCGTCGAAACCTCAAGCTCGATGTAGTCCTCCGCCTGATCCGTGATCACACAGGACTCGTCTCCCGCCCGGGCCGCAGTGACCGTATCCAGTCCGGTTCCGTAATAGGAGATCCGGAATGCGGACTCCCGCTCCGCAAGCTGATCCAGATAAGCCCTCGTCCACATCGCCGGCTGGCTGGTCAGCGTCACCGCCGGCTCTTCTTCCGTCTCTTCCTGCTCTATATCATACTCCCTGCGGACGCTGCAGTTGTGCTCCTCACTGTTCAGGAAGAAATACCGCTCCGTTTCTTCCGTATTTTCCACCGTATATGTCAGGGTAACGGTATTTCCGATGATCCCCTGCAGACTGCTGTAAACGTTCATCAGTTCGGTGGAGGAATCCGCGCGCAGATACTGTCCGCCGGTCATGTCCGCGATCGACTGAAGGAGCTCGTCATTCACGCTTCCGAAGCCGATGGTAAAAATAGTGATCCCCTGATCCGCCGCTTCCTGGACCGCGTTCATATCCACGCTGCTCTGTCCGTCCGTCATCATGATCATGGTGCGGGCGCCGGACGCGCTGCCAAGAGCGGCCGTTCCCGCTTTGATTCCGGCAGTGATATCCGTGCCGCCGCCGGCTCCCAGACCGCTGACTTCCGTTTTCAGCGTTCCGATGCTCATCGTCAGTTCCGCCAGCGTCTCCGCCGAGGACTCAAATTTCACCAGCGCCAGCTCCACATTTCCGGATATTTCGTCCAGGAACCGGTTCAGCGCTTCTCTGGCATCCTCAATGGGAGTGCCGCCCATGCTGCCGCTGGTATCGATCACAAAGCAGATGCTGTTCAGACGCTCCTGCGTATTATCATATTCCACTTCATAAGTGTCAACGGTCGTGCGGGTATCGTTCACAACCACCTTCTCCCTGCTGATGATCGTGTCAAGCAGTTCCGACTGGCCTCCCAGCCGTACCCGGATCTCCGGATAGCTGCCGGCATCCAGACCGACCACATACAGACCCGAGCCGTATGTTTTCTGGTCGCTGATGATCCGTTCCGCAAAATCCCGCGCAAGCGGCGTAAGCCCGAGCTGGATCAGCTCCGGATGCACGCTTCCCAGCAGAACCTGCAGTTCTTCCCGGAATTCCGGCGTATCCGCGCCGACCTCATCTTCCGATTCATAGACTTTATCCACCATCTGCAGCGCCCTGACCAGAGTACGGTTCCCCGACAGCCCCGCCTGCAGGGATCCCGCAGAGGAGCGAAGCGTATCGACCGCCTCCTGATAGCTGCGCATTGCGTAATACAGGCGTGCTCGTACCACCTGGGCCTCCAGGGAATGAATGTCAGCGATGGAGTTCAGTGCCCGCATGGCAAAAATATTTTCTGCCTGACGCTGTACACTCTCCGCCTCCTCCGCCAGCTGCGCGCTCTGATCCGCAAGCGCTTCCCCTTCTTCCTCTCCGGAAGAATCCATCTTCAGCTGAAGCTCTGCCAGTTCGTCCGTCAGCTCCGCGTAGCGGGTCATCAGCTTTTCCGATTCCCTGGCATAGGTATCCGCAGCTGTCTGCTGATCATAGGAAAATTGTTCCGAACGGATTTCCGTTCCGCTGTAGGTCACATCCGCGATCACCTCCGCCAGCAGCAGCCGGTTGGATTCAGAGGCTTCCTCCCGGACCAGCTCGACCGCGCCGCTGAGCGCTCCGTACCAGTCCCCATAGCCCAGTGACCGGTTTACCTGCAGCAGCAGGGCATTCTCCGTATTGATCGTTTCATTTCCCGGATCCCGGCCGATCTCCAGCGCAAAGGACTGATCCAGCGCCTTTTTTCGGCGGTCGGACAGAGGCAGCTGCCCCCGCAGAGACACGGTCACGCTCCTCAGGCCGTCTTCCGTCCGATCCCAGGTCTGCAGCGCGGCCAGACTTTTTTCCGCATTGCTGCCGTCCTGCGTGTTTTCCAGCACGTCCAGTCTGAGCTGTGCCACCGTATCATTGCCCCTGAGCTGCTCCAGCAATACCTGCGCCGCGGTCAGATGATATCCCGTCTGACTGCCGGCACGTTTCAGATACAGCGCCGCGGGATCCGTCTGCCCCTCTTCCATATAGCACAGCGCCATATAAATATAGCCGTATTCCGCCGTCCGGTTCTGAGCCTGCCGGACTGCTCCCATGCTTCCCACAAGGACCAGGATCAGGGCGCATACCAACAGGGATCCTCCCCATATTCCGGACAGTTTTTTCTTCCATAACAGCAATGCTGCCGCCGCGCCCGCAAGAACGCCGGCCGCCGCTGTAATAACCGCTGCGATCATCACCGCTCCTCCTTAATTTCCCGTCTTTGTTCCGCACTTCGGACAGAATTTTTTCCCTGCCACAGGAGCCCCGCAGTTCGGGCAGAACTGGACCGTTCCTTTTCCTGCCGCTTTTGCCGCGGGCCGCTGAGGCTGCGGCTTCTCCGACTCCGATTTCTCCGGTTCCGGAACGGTTGTTTCGTCGTCATCGCCCGCGCACGGCTCCAGAAGCACCGTCTCCTCCGTCTCGCCTCTTCGCGGCTCCAGAAGTTCCGTCTCCTCCGTCTCGCCTCTTCGCGGCTCCAGAAGCTCCGTCTCGCCCCTTCGCGGCTCCAGAAGCTCCGTCTCCTCCGCCTCGCCCTTTCGCGGCTCCAGAAGCACCGTCTCCTCCGTCTCGCCTCTTCGCGGCTCCAGAAGTTCTGTTTCCTCCGTCTCGCCCCTTCGCGGCTCCAGAAGCTCTGTTTCCTCCGTCTCGCCCTTTTCCGGCTGTTCCGTGGGATCTTGCGTGTTCGGGGCGGAAGCCTCCATCCTTTCCTTCACGCCAGGCGCTTTCCGGCGTCCCTTTATCTTCCGGATCAGCGCCGCGGCGCCCGGGATCCACAGCAGAATATCCGCAAGCAGGGCGATCTGCCATGTGCCGGCAAGAACGGCCCCTTTCCTTGTACCCATCAGATAGATCTGCAGACCTCTGGTAGACAGATACGCAAATATCGTATATACCGCCGCAAGCAGAGCTGCCGCCAGAGTGATCACAAGCAGTTTCCGTTTCATTTTCACACTTTTACCTCCTGAAAAGGCCGACTGTCAAGCCGGCCTTCTGATCCCTCTGTTCAGTTTGAAAGCTTCGTTCCGCAGTTCGTGCAGAACTGTGTTCCGGGCTCCATCTGCTCTCCGCAGTTCGGGCAGACCGGCTTTGCACTGGCGGCGGAAGTCTCCAGCACAGACCGGTTCATCGGACTGCCACACTTGTCGCAGAAATTGCTGCTGCGGGATACCTCCGCGCCGCAGTTCGGACAGATATTGATGTTCCGGATCTCCTGGATCGTCGCCTTGTTCCTGGCGACAGCTTCCTGCAGCGATCTGATCTTATCCGCCGCGCCGGCGATCTCCTCATTTTCCGGCAGAAGCTGCTGTTCTGCTACGATCATGCCGATCTGCGCGGCCAGCTCTTTGATCTTCTGTTCATTGCTGCTGATCTCCATATTCAGTCGGGTGATCTCCGCCACCTCTTTGCTCTTGGAAACCGCTGATTTTGTGATCTGATTCAGCTTATCTCCCCATCCCATTTTCACACACTCCTTATCTTTTGTCGGGTCTTTTTAGTTGAACGTCATCGATTTTCTGTAACTGAGAAACGCCAGGCCTCCGTATACCACCAGGTACACCAGCGCTCCGTAGGAAAGGCTGTGATACCGGATGAGGCTGACCAGAAAAGCCAGAAGATAATCCAGCGCGAAGCCTGCCAGGCCGACTGCGGCCATGCGGAAATTGCACTGGGCCACCGTCAGGAACAGCATCAGGAAAAAGCCCAGAAATACCAGCGCGGAGACGAAGCCTCCCAGACTGATCAGATTCTGCAGCAGAGACAGGACCACACAGACCAGCATCACCGGCATGGATATCGGAAGCAGGATCTTAAAGACCGGATGCTGCTGAAAATACGCCAGAGCGCTCTGACAAACCTGTTCAAATTTCATTTTCATTTCCTCCTCGTATCATTACTGTTCTTCATATTCCTGCCGGATCCGCTGCATCAGTTTTTTTCCCTGCCTGCGCAACAGAACGGCAGCGGCCGGAACCGCCGCGGCTGTCACGATCAGTCCGGCGATCCCCGCAGTGATCAGAATGCTTCCCACGGCTTCACCTCCTCATCCGTACGCTGACGACAGTTCCTGGATCAGCGACGTCAGATAGGTCATCTCACTGTCCTGCACTCCCGCGCCTTTATAAAGGGTCTCAGCCTGCTCATAGGCGGAAATCGCCTTTTCCTGATCGTTCACCTGAGGATCCAGATAAAGCAGCGCAGCACGTACATAGACCCGGTAATCGTTCGGATATTCTTTCACGGCGGACTCTATTTCCTGCAGTGCTTCCTCCGTCCGTCCCAGATACTGGAGCGCCAGGGCCGCGTTCAGCTGAACGGATATATCCGTCACTCCCCGCTCCATCAGCCCGCTGCACAGAGCATACGCCTTCTCGTATTGCTCCGGGGACCCGTTCCCGGCTCCGCTCTGCAGATACGCCTCAGCCAGAAGCTCTGTGTGCATGACGGAAGAGGACGCATCCAGCACAGCGCACGCTTCCTCCAGCACGGAGATCTCCCGGGATATGTCTCCCAGGTACCTGCAGCACTGCGCGGCAAGCAGATAACTCCTGCCTGCCAGCGCGCTGTCATTTCCACGCGCCAGCTCAAGCAGAGGAACCAGAGCCTCCTCATACCGTCCGTCCGCATAGGCAAGCTCTCCTTCTACCAGCAGAAGGTCCTCTTCCTCTACGTTCTCCATTTTCTTCAGGTCCTGATACTGCCTTACCGCCTCGGTCATATTTCCGCGCATTGCCTGGGCAATGATCAGATCCCGAAAGTAAACCGGCTCCTCCGGCGCGAACCAGACCGCCAGTTCCAGATTCTGAACCGCCTCGGTATACTCTTCCTCCTGAAAATAACAGGATCCGAGAACATAGCTCAGCTCCGCCTGTACATAATCAAAATCCTGTCTGGCCATGGCTTTTTCATCATAGGCAAAAGTAAGTCCCGCCAGAAGATCGATACATTCTTCATATCTCCCCAGCCGGTACAGAACCGTACCGATCCGGCTGTACGCTTCGATCCGGTTCTCCTCCAGCGAGACGGCACTGCCCAGCACGTCCAGGCTGTCTTCATACCGCTGCTGCCCGATCAGCTCATCCGCCTCCGTTATCAGCTGCGCGTACTGATCCTCCCGCTCCCGGTTCTGAAGCTCAACGCCCAGCCAGATCGAAAACACACTCAGCAGCATCAGGGTTCCCAGCACAACAGCCGTCACCTGACACCGGATCTTCCAGTTCCGGTACCGTCTGTCCGCCTTTTTCAGATTTTCCAGAGCCGTCAGCATCGCCCGTACGCTGGGAAAGCGTTCCTTCTGCTTCGGACGCATCGCCCTTTCCAGCACTTCCAGCAGGGCATCCGTGATCTTTATGTTGTACCTGGAAAGCGGGATCACGCTTTCCAGACTGTGCGCCGGCGCATAACCGGTCAGCATGAAATAGCCTGTCGCGCCGATCCCGTAGATGTCCGTTCTCTCCGATATCCTGCCGTAAGCCGCCGCCTGGCTGCTCCACGCCTTCCAGCGGATCCCGGCTTCCGCAGGGATGCGCCTGAGGACCTCCGGAGAAACATGATACTGCTCCGGCGCGGCATAACCATGCGTCGCTCCCAGAGCGTTCATTTCCGGACTTTCAAAAATCAGCGAGGTATTGAAATCGATCAGACAGATATCCCCATCCGGGGTGATCATGATGTTCTGCGGCTTAATGTCGCAGTGAATGACCGGCGGCTTCTGCTGATGCAGATAGGAAACCACCTCGCAGAGCTGCTTCAGCCATTTCAGACTCTGTTTCTGGGACAGCGCTCCGTGACGCTTCACATATTCCTGAAGGCTGCAGCCCGGGATATAATCCATTACTGTATAAATAAATCCGTCCGGAGCATAAATAATGTCGTAGATACGGGGCAGATACTGGTGGCGCAGATTTTTCAGGATATCCGCCTCTCTGGTCTCGTTGATCCTGCCGTGAAACTGAGCCTTCACCCGCTTCACGACGACCTCCACATCCAGGCCCCGCTTATGCGCGCGAAACAGCTCTCCCATACCGCCTGACGACATTCTTGTCATATTTTCATAGTCCGGCCCAAGGACGGATCCTGCATCTACCTGCAAATACATCCCCCCATTTCAGACATTGCTTTCAAGATTATCCATAATCCGACAGATATCTTCCCGTTTATTATATGAAGGCTGTCTGGCACTGTCAAGAAGGAATGTCCGGCCTTTCTCTGTTGCTGCTCACTGCTGCTCACTGACAAACCGGCGAACAGTAACCTTTCTCTTCTTTTTCATATCCCATCTTTACGATATATTCTTCCGTTCCTTCTTCCGGCTGTTTTTCTCCTGTCAGCCAGAAATGATGTTTCTCATAGAACCGGATCGCGCTCTCATTTTTCTCCAGAACCCAGAGGTATCTGCCGCCCTTTTGGCATGCGAAATCCGGCAGTTTTCCACCGATTCCCCGATTTTCAAAGAAGAAATCCACATACAGCTCCTGAATCCCTTTTCCATAACCGATCTTTTCATAAAACGGACTGCCGCCTCCAAAATTTCTTTCCCCATTCATCATATCATGCTTCCCCGCCGTACGGTCACTGCACCGGGAGGATCTGCGCCGCGCATCCGCGCAGCCTCTCCGAATCCGAAGCCACAAAAGCAATGGCGTCCGGACGGTTCAGAACATGGGAAATCAGGTACTCCCCGGTTCGTTCGTCCACCGCTTCCGTAAGGCCGTCGATGAAAAGAAGATACCGGGCCGCGCCGTTTTGAGAAGCGCACCGGCTCATACAGGTATAGAGCGCCCTCGCGATGCCGATCCGCTTCTTCTGTCCGCCGGAGAGGGCCGCGCCCATTTTTCCGGCGCTCCTTTCGATTTCATTCCGGTCTTCCTTTTCAAAATCTTCCTTTAATCCGGCAAGCTCCATCACCAGATCCAGCCTTTCCTGAAAAAAAGGTTCCCCAAAACAGATATTGTCCCGGATCGAGGTCTGAAAAAGAACCGGTTCCGCGGGCACGTAAGCGGCGGGGACTTCCGGAAGATGTTCCGCACAGACCTGAAACAGACGCCGCAGCATCCGGCTTCTGTCTGCTTCCTGCCCTCCGGAGATCAGAACCTTTTCTCCCGGATGGACGGACAGGCGGATCGGTCCCCGCGGGCCGTCCACAGAGATCCGCAGGTCTCCGGACGGACAGAATGCCGCATCCTCATTTATCTGCGGAAGAGTTCCGATCTTCTGTGTTTCTGCCTGCGGTATCTCATCGTTCACAGCCTTCAGCCTCCGCTCCGCGACCTCCGCCTGTCTGCGCCGCCGGATCAGGAGCAGGATCAGCAGAGCCGGTATCAGGCTGATGGCGGCAAACAGCGGATTTACCCCGAGCATCACCGCAAGAATGGCCGCGCAGAGCGTCAGGCGGGGAAGCTGGCGGTAATATTCCATCCGGCAGGAAACCAGATCTTCGCATTCATTTCTGTACAGGCTGACGGTTTCCCCGTATTTCCGGCCTTCCCCGTCTCCCGGCCGCCGGTTCAGGACTCCGGAAAGCAGCTCCAGCTTCGCTTTTTTCTCATGCGGCTTTCCGCCTTCGCCGCCAGTCCGGCATTGATCTGCTTCACCAGATTGATGGCGAGCGGGATCGCGGTATTCAGCAGGATCAATACGGACAGGGATGAGATTCCGAGCGTGGTTTTCTTTCCCTCCAGGTGGTTGAAAATATCCTTTTTCGCAAGGCCGCTGAGCAGAAAGCTCGCGGTGTAGGTAACCGTTTCAATCAGAATGACCGCTCTGAAAAACCAGGCATCCCTGCCGGACAGCATTTTTCTCCTCATCCCTTTTCCTCCCGTCATCCACTGTCAGCCGTATGTCCGCCTTTATCCCGCTTCGTTTTCGGTGCGTGACCAGCAGGATGGTGGTGCTCTTACCGCTCCCGGTACGCCCCTCTATCTGCACCCGGCTTCCGCCGGGAATCCGGAAGCTTGCCCCACGCAGAACCGGCGCGTCCGCCCGGTATCCGAAGGATACCCCTTCAAACCGGATGCTGTTATCCTGCGGCACGGAAAGCCCCTCTGCTTCGCCTGCTTTCTCCGGTTCGCATGACTTCTCCAGGCCGCATCGTTTCTCCGGTTCACATAGCTTCTCCAGACCGCATGATTTCCCCGGTTCACGCGCTATCTCTGTACCATCTTCCGTTCCTCCGTCATATACCTCCCGGATGCGCCGCAGTGCGGCGATCACCTTCGGCATATTGGCAAACTCCTGCTTCAGGTACAGAAACGGCGTGTTCAGAAGCTCCGCATAGCTCAGAATGAGGTACAGACCGCCCAGCGTCATCCGCCCTGTCCCGATCAGATAAATTCCCAGGAAAAATACGAACGCCTCCGCCGCGTTAAGAAGGGAATAGAAGGCGGTGGAAGGGAGATTTCCCAGAAAGGCCGCTTTCTCATACTGTTTCTCAAGCGTTCCGAATTTTTTCCCCACCTCTTTCAGAACAAAATCCTGCTTTCTCAGCCCGGCAATATCCTCATATGCCGCAAGGCTCTGAGAAAAATCCCCGAGGAGTTCATTTTCCATATCCCGCTCCCTTTTCCAGAGCCGGGCGACCGGCTCCTGCGTTTTCAGAAACAGGATCAGGATTCCGGCGGACAGCACGGTAAAAAACAGTCCGAAGGCCGGAAAGCTCAGCCAGAAGGCGATCAGAACGCCCGCCACCGTCAAAAGGCTCCCCGCGATATCGATCATCATGGAGGAAAAGAAGCCGGACAGCAGGCCGATATCTCCTTCCAGTCGTTCCAGAAAGCTTCCCTGCGCGGACATTTTATGGTACTGCAGGTCAAAGGAAAAAATCCTGCCGAACAGCTTCACCCGCAGGTGGTCGCACATGCTCCAGGAAAGCCTCTCTCCGATCCGGATGTTGAGGGCGCTGACCGCTCCCTTTAAAAGCACGGCGGCGCAATAGCCGGCCGCACAGAGGGCAAGGGCGGAAAGCATCCCGTTTTTCATCCCGCCCTCGGAAAGGAAGCTTCCGATTTTGGCCGCAGCGCTCTTTCCGCCCGCGATTCCGTCGATATAGACGCTGAGGATCTGCGGAAGCAGCAGCGACAGCGCCGATTCTCCCGCAAGGATCTGCGCAAGAGCCAGGAATTTTGTACGGTTTTTCTGAAGAGGTTCTTTCATTATTTCCAGGATTTCATGCTTCTTCATTGTTTCCTCCGTGCCGGAACTTTTTCAATCCTACCCGAAGGCATAAAATCCCCGCCGGGATCAGCCTTCAACAGTTTTTCCTGTCTCCATTCTAATCCCCGCGGGCCGCGGAAGAAATCATGAGATTGATTATAATGAAAGTCGTGACAAAAGAGCAGATCGCGATTCCAAAGGATGTCCGTGACGTGCCTGGCGTGTCAGACGGCACACCCTGGATTCCCCTATATCGTCCAGACCGGCACAATATAGTTATCCCTGTCAATCACTCCAACCTTCGGCTTCATGCATACAACGGCGCCTTTTCCCCTCGGTACGGACGCTTTGTCAAGAAGAGAGAATACCCGTGTCAGCTCCGTTCCGGGATTTGAGGTTTTTTTGATCTCGATCGGATTCAGGATTCCGTCATGCTCCAGGATAACATCTATCTCCTTCGCATCCTTATCCCGATAATAATACATATAGGGCTGTCGCCCGGAATTCAGATATGTTTTCGCGATCTCCGATACCACATAATTTTCCAGGACCGCTCCGTTCATCGCTCCGTTTTCCAACACCTCCGGGCTGCTCCATCTGGTCAGGTGGCAGACAAGCCCCGTGTCGTAAAAATACAGCTTCGGCGTCTTAACAAGCCGTTTCAGCAGATTGTTGGAATAGGGATGCAGGTAAAAAATGATGCCAAGCGTTTCCAGGATCTGCAGCCAGTCCTTCGCCTGTTTCTGATTGATATCCGCATCCTGAGCAATTTCCGCTACGTTCAGCATCTGAGAACACCGGGCGGCAGCGGCCGTCATGAACCTCAGGAATTTCAGCGAATCAATCGCGTCTGACAGCAGTTTTACGTCACGCTCAATATAAGTTGATAAATAACTTCCATAGAATATCTGGCTGTTCGTATTCCGTCCGCTGACAATTGCAGGCATGGATCCTCTGTAAATCCGTTCAAATATCCCCTGCACATCTGCGGGAATGCGAAGCTTCTCTCTTTCTTTCAGCGCCTCCAGGTCAATCTCAAGCGGGGTCATTGACGCCCCTGCCAGTTCCGCCTGTGCCAGTGAGGTCATGGACAATACCGCAGCCCGGCCGGCCAGAGATTCCTGTACGCCCCGCATCATCTGAAATATCTGAGATCCGGTAAGCCAGAATGCTCCCGGCTCATGATGAGAATCCGCGTAAATCTTTATATAGGGAAACAGCTCCGGCGCATACTGTACTTCATCGATCAAAACAGGAGGCTTATGCGCCTGGAGAAACAGTTCCGGATCAGTCTTCGCAAGGCTGCGTTCGTTCAGATCATCCAGGGAAACATATTTCCGGTCCGTACCCTCCATCAACTTCTGCAGCATGGTTGTTTTTCCAACCTGGCGTGGACCTGTCACAAGCACGGCAGGAAATTCCCTTGTGACCTGCATCACTACGGCTTCCAGATTTCTTGAAATATATTCCATATCCGCTTCTCCCTTCGGCTGATTTTTATTACAATTACATTTTAGCCGAATTTTCTGCCCATATGCAACCTTTTCTTTTACTTTTCCTCCTGAAAAGTCAAAATCATCCGGACACATTCCTCCATAAAAGCCATCATTTTCTCTCTGGTACAATACCTGCTGCAAGCTATGCTATATTTTTCGCTGTTTGCAAACTGCTCCTGCAAAATGGATCGCTGCTGTCTTTCCACATCCTCCCGCAAGACAAGACCTTCCATGGAACAAGGCTGTCCGGCGCGCAGAAATTCCCAGATTTGTTCTCTGTCCGGGCTTATGTGATAAAGCCACTGATCAAAGCCGTGCGCTTCCTGCCTGTATCGGGCGAAGCCCGATGCCCCGGAATCCTCCATTTTCTCCAGCTTTTTTCTCAGCGGTCCGTAAACACGCACATCATACCAGTAATCTGTAAGAAGATGGGTCTGATATCCCGCCGCGAAGTCCGGATTTTCACAAATCCCTGTTCCTGACAGCGCCTCCCGGAAATGAATGATATTCTTCCTCCACCGTTCACTGTCTGTGGTAATGCCCCAGGCAGGGCCGCTCCCCTTCCACAGGTGCGTTAGCTCCTTCATCCCGGGATGGAATTCCGTATGAAAATGAACCGCATCCGGCGCTACAGAGCCAAGGATGAAATCCCCAGGCAGCTTGATCTGTCCGCTCTTCTCCATCACCCAAAAGGCGATCTGCATATGTACCATGGGATATGGCATGAAATTTCCTCCTGCCTTCGGCCCTTTTTCAAATCGCTTCCCCCAGCACCATATTCCTCACCTGCCCCACGGAAATGTATCCGTCCATCAGCGCCCGCACATCCGTACCATCCGGCGCGGTCAGTGCCGGAATACCGTTCTCCGTCAGGAGAACGCTTCCGTCCGGCAGATCCTTTCTGTCATAATGATCGTGGTAATATTCTTCCTGAGAAGGAATACGGTTCCAGAGTATCCCTCTGATCTTCTCCGGATTACGGCCGGGAAAATTCACATTCCAGATCCGGTTCCGGGCAATGGGCATTGCCAGCAGCTTTTCCGTGATGGGAAGCAGGTATTTTTCCGCCGCGTCCCAGACATCGTTCGCCTCGTTGGAAAAAGCGATGGCGGGAATGCCGTTTACCAGCGCTTCCATGGCAGCTCCCACGGTGCCGGAATAAAGGATATCCACTCCGGCGTTATAGCCCCGGTTGATGCCGGAAAAGACAATATCCGGCTTTTCGGGAAGCAGGTAATGCAGCGCCACTTTAACGCAGTCCGCCGGGGTGCCGCTCACGCTGCAGGCCGTTACCTCCGGCACGGGAAAGGATACCTTTTTTACCGTCAGCTCCCCATGCACCGTGATGCGGTGGCTCATGGCGCTGCACTGGCTGTCCGGCGCGGCCACCGTCACCTCTCCCAGGCGGGAAGCGAGCCGGGCGAGAAGAGCGAGGCCGTCCGCCCGGATCCCGTCGTCGTTTACCAGAAGGATCTTTCTTTTCTCTCCCATCGGTATCTCCCTCTCTGCCTAAGCCGTCTGATTTCTTACCGAGATCACCGCCGCTTCCCACGGCTGAAGCTCCCCTTCGGAAAGCAGGCCGCTTTCCGGCACATTGGAAAGCAGAAGCTCTCCCCGCTCCCGGAAAGGAGCGTCCACATCAAAGGTCTGCGCCTCTCCGGTAAAATTACAGACCACAAGGAGCTTTTCCTCCTCATTTTCCCGGGTGTACGCGTAGATCCTGTCTCCGCCCTCCTCACAGGGCGCAAAACGCCCGTATACGATGCAGGGTCTGCTGTGGCGCAGAGCAATCAGTCTCCGGTAATATTCCCATACGGAATCCTCCCGCCCCATCTGCTCCCCGGCATTGATCGTCACATGGTTGGGATTTACCTTCATCCAAGGAGTCCCCGTCGTAAATCCCCCGTTTTCCCCTGCGCTCCACTGCATCGGCGTTCTGGCGTTATCCCTGCTTTTCAGGCTGATGATTCGCAGCATCTCCTGCGGGGTGAAAAGCTTCTGCTCCACATATCTGTCATAGGCGTCCAGACTTTCGATATCCCGAAGCTCAGAACGGTCGGAGAAAGGAAAATTCGTCATTCCCAGCTCCTCTCCCTGAAAAATATACGGCGTTCCCTTCATCATATGCAGGCAGGTGGCAAGCATTTTGGCGGAGCGCTCCCGGTATTTTCCTTCATCTCCCAGACGGCTGACGATCCTGGGCTGATCATGATTGCACCAGAACAGGGAATTCCACGCCTTTCCCTCCAGCTCAAGCTGCCATTTGTTCATGACCTGCTTCAGGCCGGAAACCGGGATGCGCCGGTCGTTCCACTTGAATTCCTCGCTTCCGTCCAGCCCCACATGCTCAAACTGAAATACCATGTTCAGCTCGCTTCCGTCGGAGCAGGCATATTTTTCCGCCTCCTCAACGGTCACCGCGGAGGCCTCGCCCACCGTCATCAGGTCTCCCCGGTCCAGCACGCGCCGCCGCATCTCCCGAAGATACTCGTGTACCTTCGGATTGTTGGCGACCGTCGGATGCCAGTCCGCATATCCGTTTTTTCCGACGGGGCCGTCCTCATACTCCGACGGCTTTGCGATCAGGCTGATGACATCCATCCGGAAGCCGTCGATCCCTCTGTCGATCCATCGGTTCATCATCTCGTAAACGCTGCGGCGGACCTCCTCATTGCGCCAGTTCAGATCCGGCTGATGGGGGCTGAAAAGATGCAGATAATACTGCCCTGTTTTCTCATCAAGGGTCCATGCGGGCCCTCCGAACAGGCTTCCCCAGTTATTCGGTTCCTTTCCCTGAACGGCGTCCCGCCAGATATACCAGTCCCGCTTCTGCGCCTCCCTGCTTTTTCTGCTTTCCACAAACCACGTATGCTGATCGGAGGTATGGTTCACCACCAGATCCAGCACGATCTTTATCCGCATCTCATGCGCTTTCTGGATCAGCCGGTCCAGATCCTCCCCGCTTCCGTACTTCCCGTCAACCGCTTCGTAGTCGGAAATATCATACCCGTTGTCAAATCCCGGGCTTTTATAAAAGGGACTGATCCACAGAACGTCCACGCCCAGTCTTTTCAGATAGGGAAGCTTTTCCTGAATCCCCCTCAGATCGCCGATCCCGTCTCCGTTCGCGTCATAAAAGCTCATGGGATAGATCTGATAAACAACGCTTTCCTTCCACCATTTTCTCTCTTCCATCTTAACCTCCTCCGTCGCTGACCCCCTTTTACTTTTCTCCTGTCACAGGAACCTCATCCTCTGACTTCGCGTCCAGATCATTCAGATATTTTTTCGTCTCCCTGCGGATCACCGGAATCAACAGCAGCACCGCGATCAGATTGGGAACCGCCATGAACGCGTTCAGGATATCCGCAATCGTCCACACCAGATCCAGCGCCACAACGGGCGCGATGGCCGCCACCGCGATATACAGGATCCGATAGGGGATCAGCGCCTTATGGCCGAAGCAGTATTCCACGCAGCGCTCCCCGTAATAGGCCCAGCCCAGCACGGTGGAGAAGGCGAAAAGGATGATGCCGAGCACCAGGATCACAGGCCCAAGGTAGGGAATCTGATCAAAGGCCAGGGTGGTCAGGGTTCCGCCGTTTCCTGCCGCCGCCATATCGATCTCCGGATTTTTCAGGATGCTGGTCACAAGCACCAGCCCGGTCATGGCGCAGACCACAACCGTATCCCAGAAGGTTCCGGTGGAGGATACCAGAGCCTGTCTCACCGGATTTCTGGTCTGAGCTGCCGCTGCCGCGATGGGCGCGCTTCCCATACCGGATTCATTGGAAAACAGGCCGCGTGCCACGCCGTAGTGCAGGGCCAGCATCAGACCGCCTCCCACCAGACCGCCCGCCGCCGCGCCGGGGCGGAACGCCATGACCACGATGGTCTGCAGGGCCGGAATGAGAAAATCATGGTTGATGCCCAGAATAATAAGACAGCCGATGCAGTAAAAAAGCGCCATAAAGGGAACCAGCTTCTCACAGACCTGCGCGATGGACTTAATCCCGCCGAAGATGATCGCCGCCGTAAACGCCGCTACGATCAGACCGACCGGCCATACCGGGATACCCAGATTCGCTTCGCACACCGTCGCGATGGCGTTCACCTGGGTGGCGCAGCCGATCCCGAAGGACGCAAAGGCCGCCAGAAACGCGAACACCAGCCCCAGCCACTTCATATGCAGTCCTCTTTCCAGCGCGTACATGGCTCCGCCCTGCATCCTGCCGTCCTTGGTTTTCACCCGGTACTTCACGGCGATCAGAGACTCCGCATACTTGGTAGCAATGCCAAACACGCCCGTCAGCCAGCACCAGAGCACCGCGCCCGGGCCGCCCAGCACAATGGCCGTTCCCACACCGATGATATTTCCCGTTCCGATGGTGGAGGCCAGCGCCGTCACCAGCGCGCCGAACTGGCTCACCTCTCCTTCCGCGTCCGGATCCGGCGTGAAGGAAAGCCGGATGGCCGTTCCCAACTTTTTCTGAATCCCGCCCGTACAGACGGTCATCACCAGATGCGTTCCAAGAAGCAGAAGGATCATGGGCCAGCCCCACACCGCTTCATCCACCGCGTTGATCAGATTTACTGCTGTTTCCGCTATTTGCTGCATATTTACCTCCCTGCCGAAGTGTTTTACACCGAGGCCGCGGGGAGAAATCACGCAGGTGATTTCTCCTCCGCGATCTCCCCTTTTTTCATCCGTATTTTTACATCACTTTACAAATCATAACACATTTTCCATGCTTCTGCATACCTTTTCCCATTCTGAAATTCTGCTTGCCCGCCCGGTCGAAAGATGCTACAATCCAGATAAGCATAAAATTCTGTTTTTTAAGCCGTTCGGCTTTCGTCAGGGCATTTCTTTTCGCCCTTTCTGACGAACTTTCAGAAACTCTATGCCAGATTCCCAGATTATTTATTTCAATAACGTCTCCAGGACGGCGGTGAATGCGCTGGCGGAGCTGACCCATTCTCCCCGGCTGCGGGAAATTTTGACGCCAGGAAATGGCAGTCTCTCTTTCCGCCATGGGAATGTCTGTGGAAAAGATTGCCAAAGCGGCAAATGTCAGCGAAGGCGTTGTCCGGGGCTGGCTGTCCGGAAGCGCCGGCTGAGCGGAAGATTTACGAGAAAGATTTCCGCAGACATTTCCGTGCATAATTATAAAAAGCATGATACAATGATTGCATGAAGCGCAATCCGGCACGATATTCGTGCCGCCCTGCTTCGCGGGGATTGTATCTAACCTGCAGCTTGTGGAGAAAATGCCGCCTGCGGCGTCGCTTTCTCCCCTGCGCCCGCAGTACAATGATTACATCCAGTCGGGCTTCTGTTTTTAAGGAAGATCCGATCTGTAACTGCAAAAAGCACAGTAAGAAAGGGGGAAGAATATGAGACGAAAAATGCGTGCCTTATATGAGAATGGAGACGCAAACGCTTTTGCCCATGCAGAATAGCGGACATATGGCACTCTGTATGGGCTGAGAACGCGATATGATCTGCTGTTTCTGCACTTTATTTATTAAAAAATAAATAAGGAGCGGCAGAAATGAAATATGTAAACGCAGCAGAAGTATTGCCGGAACGATTATTAAGGGAGCTCCAGACTTATATTGACGGAGAGATCCTGTATATTCCAAAGTCGTCAGTAAAAAGACAGTGGGGAACTGTCAGTGGATCACGTGCCTTCTATCAGGAACGTAATCAGGAAATACGAAGACTTTACAGAGAAGGCGTTTCCATCCACACACTGACGAAGCAGTATGGTCTGGCCTACGGCACGATCAGAAAAATTATATATGGATAATTTTCAGCCGCCTGCGGATGAAGCAGGCGGCTTTTGTTGTAACTTTAAATCTTCTATCCAGATTTGACAGGTATAAATCTGTAAAAATCGGCCATAATAAAACCATCAGGGATATGTACAAACTTGATACTATATATTATAATGGTATCAAGTTATAACAAGAGAGGTGATGTTATGACCGATTTAGATTCTTTGAAAAAACTTGTCAGAGAAAATGGCTATCTATATACGAAAGACGTAACCAGCGCAGGGATTCGCCGGGAACAGCTTAAAAAATATCTGGATGAAGGCAGTCTGATCCGGGAAAGCCGGGGAATCTATTCCTTTGCGGACAGTATCAATGACGAATTTGTATTGCTGCAGAGCAGATGTAAAAAAGGGGTTTTCTCTTACGGAACAGCATTATATTTTCATGGACTGTCTGACCGTTTCCCACAGATGGTTTCCATGACAGTGCCAAAGACCTATAATGTATTTTATCTAAAGGAAGAATTATTTCATGTAGAGTTCCACCGGATCAAGCCGTCCTTATGGAGCATTGGAATGACGGAGATGGTCTCGCCGCAAGGCGGAAAAATCATGGTCTATGACAGAGAACGGTGTATCTGTGATATGATACGGAGCCGCAAACAGACAGACCCACAGGTTTTTAGCCAAGCGGTGAAAGGATATTTTGCTTCCAAAGAGCGTGACAACATCCGATTGATGGAATATGCCAGGAAATTTCACATTGAGGAAAAAGTACAAGAGTATATGGAGATATTATGATGAAAACACCAGAACAACTAAAAGGAGCCATCCGCAATCTGGCAAAGAAGAAAGGAATCCATGCACAGGAAGTCCTGCAGATTTTTATGTTTGAACGTATCATTGAACGACTTTCTGTTTCCCCGTACAAGGACAGATTTATTTTAAAAGGCGGGCTGTTGATTTCCGCCATCCTCGGCGTAGCGGAACGGACAACAATGGATATGGACACAACTGTAAAAGGCCTGCCAATGGATGAACCGAGTATACGGAAAGCGATCAGCGAAATTCTGGATCAGTCCGTGGATGACGGGATTGGATTTCAGCTTTTAGACCTGACGCCGATCCGAGAGGATGACGAATACGAAAATTTCCGTGCTTCCATCCAGGCCACTTATGGGAAAATGAAAATACCCATGAAGATTGATATAACAACCGGTGACGAAATCACACCAAAAGAAATCCAATTTTCCTATCCCTTCCTGTTTGATGACCGCCGGGTAATGGTGAAAGCCTACACACAGGAAACCATACTGGCGGAAAAATACGAAACGATCATCCGAAGAAATATAGGAAATACGCGGACAAGAGATTTTTATGATTTACACCTTCTGTACCGGCTATACCGGGAAAATGCAGACTGGAACCTTCTAAAGCAGGCGGTTCTTGCCACAGCGAAGAAAAGAGATTCCTTGTCCGTTCTGCAGGACACGAAACGGATTCTGCTGGCATTGGAAGAATCAACCGTCCTGCTGGATTTATGGAAAAGGTATCAGGCACAAAATTTATATGCAAGAGAGATTACATATCCTGCTATCATGGAAACCATAAAAGAATTTACAGAGAAGGCGTTTCCATCCACACGCTGACGAAGCAGTATGGTCTGGCCTACTGCACGATCAGAAAAATTATATATGGATAATTTACAAGGGGCTGTGAAAAAATGAGAAATCATTTTTTCACAGTCCTCTTTTTATGCGTAAGCACATGAAATTTTCTAAAAATGCGTATAACTCCCCTTACCCCATAAGTCTGATGATTCAATGGCCTATGCGGCTGTCGCAGTCCTCATCTTTTTGTTGTGAAATTTATAGAGACTTTGTCCAATAGAAACCAGAAATACTTCCAGACGGACCGATTCCATTCCTCTTCGTACGATTCGCTTATACCATCGATCATTTTTCATAATTCCAAATGTTCCTTCCGCCTGGATCGAACGGTTCATCCTGAGCAGCGCTCCCTGTATGTTTTCCAGATTCTCTATGACTTCCTGGTGCATGGCTGTGAGTTCACGATTGATCCGCACCGTACGATTCTTATCTGTCTTTTTGCACTGCTCTGCATACGGACATCCGGCACAATCTTCGCACTGATACACTTCTTCCTGCCTTCCGTATGCATTTCCGTTTACATTTTTCCGGTACTGCAGGTGAAAGGCTTTGCCGTTCGGACACCTCATAATGCCGTCTTCGCCGATCGGAAAGTTGACTGCCCGGAAGGGGTCTTCATGATAGTTCTTATCCGTTGTTTCTCCGCAGATATGGATTTTCTCCACATATTCTTCCAGCTTTTCCGTATATTCCATCAGCTTTTCATAATGACGCTGCTGCATCGTTTTATGATGGCCGCGGCCATGAACAAATGTGGCTTCGTCTATCTGCCACATCTGAGCATACTTGTCGGCGGCCTCCTTCAGGTATTCCGGTGCATACTCCGTATTGATACAGAGCCTTGTCCCAGTACAGGCAATCTCTTCATTGATTTCCCGCAAAAGTTTTGTGATCTTATCAAACAGGCGGTATCTGGACTTCTCGGTTGCCTTTTTCCATACCCAGGAATATTTGTTTGCATTTGCCTCAAACTTGGAACCGTCGATATACAGATGCTGCAGATCCACATGTTCTGTTTCAAAGATCTTCTGGTTGATATCGTTAAATATCTCTTCGATGGAATTTCCGAGTACTTCGTTGATAAAGCAGCCGAATGTTCGATAAGATGGGGTTTCATGATCCATAAGGTACATGAAGCGGAGGTTCACCTTACAGCTGTCTTCCAGTTCCCGTAGTGAAACATACCCCTTCGTCATAAATCCGAATAAGACTGTTTTCAGCATGCTGACCGGGTTGTATCTGGGTCTTCCCGTATCGTGTTTGGGGATCCCTTTCAGATATTTCTCCAGATCCATTTCCTCCATAAAACGGTCAAATGTCAGCACTGGATCACAGACATCCAGATAATCCGAAATAAGTATTGGCAAGACTGCCTGTTTTGCGTTAGAATAGGATTTGTTAAGATTTATCATTGCAAATTAATTTTAACACAAAAGAAGGACCTTGGGCTTATTTTTGACCCTTGGTCCTTCTTTGTTTTGGGCTATGCTTTTTT
>CALWGL010000011.1 GCA_944380025.1 uncultured Lachnospiraceae bacterium | reverse complement strand
GGGCGGTTTCCCTCGCGGCGGCAGCGGCAGGAGAGCACAGCGAGGAAGGGATCGAACGGATCACGGCGGCTGTGACGGAGAAGCTGCGCGCGAGGAAGGAGGAGATCTGGGATATCGAGACGATCCAGGATACGGTGGAGGAGACGCTGTTTGAGCAGAAGTATTATCAGACGGCGAAGGCCTATATCCGGTATCGCCTGGAGAAGGAGAAGGAACGGGCCGGCGGCGTGGAGAAGGAAGGACTTCTGACCCGTGAATTTCTGAGCCCCTACAAGCATGCGCCGAGTCCCATGGAGCAGCTCGGCGCGTTTGTGTATACGCGCACCTATTCCCGGTTCCTGCCCCGGCTCGGACGCAGGGAATTCTGGTGGGAGACCGTGCGGCGGGCGGTGGAATACAACTGCTCCCTGGCGCCCACGTCCAGAGAGGAAGCGGAGAAGCTGTATGACAATATTTATCACCTGCGCCAGTTCCTGTCCGGACGTACCCTGTGGGTGGGAGGAACGCCGGTGGCGGATCAGTACCCGATGGCGAACTATAACTGCGCCTTTACCGTGATCGACAGTTTTTCCGCCTATCACGATCTGTTCTATCTGCTGATGGTGGGAAGCGGCGTGGGCGTGCGCGTGCTGAAGCAGGACGCCGAAAAGCTTCCTCCGGTGCGCACGGACCTGCGGATCCTGCACAAATCCTATGATCCCAAGCCGGCGGGGGAACGGCTGGAATACACGAATCTGACCTTCAGCAGGGATGTGGCTACCCTGACCATCGGAGATTCTAAGGAGGGCTGGGCCCAGGCGATCGCCCACTATTTTGACCTCCTTACCAGCCGGGAATACCGGGGCATCGACTGCCTGGTCGTGGAATACGATTCCATCCGCCCCAAGGGAGAGCGGCTGAAAACCTTCGGCGGAACGGCCAGCGGCTACGGCTCCATGATGACCATGATCGACAAGATCCATAAGGTGGTGGCGGCGGCCGGAAGCAGGGAAGGGGAAAAATGGGTGTCCTTGAAACCCATCGATCTTCTGGACATCGCCAATATCATCGGGGAAAACGTGGTTTCCGGCGGCGTGCGCCGCACCTCGGAGATCGGCCTGATCGACGCGGACGACGAGACCTGCATCCAGGCCAAGAGCCATCTGTACCGCCAGGTAAACGGCAGGTGGGAGATCGACAAAAATATCGCCCACCGGCAGATGAGCAACAATTCCATTTATTACCGTCATAAGCCGACAAGGGAAAAGCTGCACTGGCATCTGCAGCAGATGCGCTATTCCGGAGAACCCGGATGGATCAACGAGGAGGCGGGAGCGAAGCGCAGGCCTAATTTCAGCGGCTGCAATCCCTGCGGGGAGATCCTTCTGGACAGCCATGGCCTGTGCAATCTGACCACGCTGAATGTGATGGGCTTTGTGAAGGACGGCGCGCTGGATACGAAGGCGCTTCTGGAGGCCCAGAGACTGTCCGCCCGCGCCGGCTACCGCATGACCTGCAGGGAGCTGGAGATGTACAGCTGGAACGCCGTGCAGCAGAGAGACCGTCTGCTCGGCTGTTCCCTGACCGGCTGGCAGGATATGGTGAATGCCGTGAAGATGACGAAGGAGGAGCAGATCAGCCTTCTGGAGCAGCTTCGCGAGACCGCGCACCGGGCGGCAAAGGAGATCGCGGACCGGCTGGGCGGCGGGACGCCCCTTCTTGTCACCACCATCAAGCCGGAGGGGACGCTCTCCCTGCTTCCTACGGTTTCCAGCGGCGTGCATTATTCCCATTCGCCCTACTACATCCGCAGGATCCGCATCACCGCGACGGATCCGCTCTGCCGGGTGTGCGAGGACCTGGGCTATCCGGTGCTTCCGGAGGTGGGGCAGGATCCGGACGATCCCGTGACCAAGGTGGTGGAATTCCCGGTGAAGGCTCCCGCCGGACGGGTGAAGGCGGACGTATCCGCGGTGGAGCAGCTGGAAAATTACAAAATGTTCATGCAGCACTATGTGGATCACAACTGTTCCATTACTGTCCATGTAAGGGATCATGAATGGGACGAGGTGGAGCAGTGGGTCTGGGACAACTGGGATGATGTGGTGGCCCTTTCCTTCCTGAGCTATGACGACAGCTTCTATGAGCTTCTGCCCTATGAGGCCATCGGCGAGGAAGAGTATGAGCGCCGCCGCGCGGCCATGCGTCCCTTCAATCCGTCCCTGCTCTCCCGTTACGAGCAGGACGAGACGGAGCTGGATATCGGGGACTCCGAGTGCGTAAACGGCGTGTGCCCGGTCCGCTGACGAAAAAACGGAGAGAACAAACGTGCGCTTTGCGCCGGAAGGAGGGAATGCTTTGAAACAGATTACCATGGAATCCACGATCCTGAAGGGGACCGAGGCTGCCGGAAAGCATTATGAGACCGGGCTGATCCCGGATGTGAAAAATTTTGAGATGGAGGTGGTCAACCTCTATCCGCAGAAGACCTATCAGACGATAGAAGGCTTCGGCGCGGCCCTGACCGAGTCGGCGGGACATGCGTTAAGCCGCATGAGCCCGGAAAACTTTGACCGGGTGATGCAGGCCTGTTACGGGCCGGACGGCCTGGGCTATACCCTGGGCCGGGTGCACATGGACAGCTGCGATTTTTCTCTGGGAAATTACTGCGCGGTCAGCAGGCCGGACGATCCGGATTTCGGGGATTTCAGCCTGGAAAGGGATGCGCGCTACGTGCAGCCCCTGGTGAAGAAGGCTTTCGCCGCGGCCGGAAAGCCGGTCAGCCTGCTTCTGTCGCCCTGGTCCCCGCCGGCCTTCATGAAGGAGACGGGCGTAAGAAACGGAGGCGGCCATCTGAAGCCGGAGTGCTATGCGGCCTATGCGTCCTACATCGTCAGATATCTGAAGGAATATGAAAAGGCCGGGATCCCCATCCGTTTCATGACCGTACAGAACGAGCCTCTTGCCGTGCAGACCTGGGACTCCTGCGAATATTCGCCGGAGGAGGAGAAGAGCTTCCTTCGGGATCACCTGTATCCCGCCCTTCAGGCAAACGGTCTCGGCCATGTGGGCATCTATATCTGGGATCACAATAAGGAGCGGGTCTATGAGCGCGTGCGCGCCATCGTGGACGGGACTACGGAATCCATGATCGAGGGCGCGGCCTACCACTGGTATACGGGGGATCATTTCGAGACGCTTTCCATGGTGCGGGAGGACTATCCCGGACTGAAGCTGATGCACAGCGAAGGCTGCGTGGAGCTTGCCCGCTTCGGGGAAAATGCCGGCGGGGATATGCTTCACGCGAAGAAGTACGCCCATGACATCATCGGCGACCTGAACCACGGCATGAACAGCTGGATCGACTGGAACCTGGTGCTGGACGAGCAGGGAGGCCCGAACCATGTGGAGAATTACTGCGGCGCTCCGGTGATCTGCCATACCGACACCGATACGGTGGAGTATAAGCCCATGTTCCATGCCATCGGCCATTTCAGCCGGTTCATCCGGCCCGGCGCGGTGCGCATCGGCTGCTCCTCCTATTCTGCGGAAATCGAGGCCACGGCGGCCCGCAATCCGGACGGAAGCCTTGCCCTGGTGATGCTTCATGCCGGAAAGGAGAGAAAGCCCGTGCAGCTTCGCGTGGAGGGAAAGACCGCCCGTCTGATGCTGCCTGCGGAAAGCATTTCCACGGCGGTGATCCGGTAAGGGGCGGAGCGTGTTGTAATGATAAAAATCGGTCAATAATGATGGAAATTTTTCTTCCCTCATGATAAAATATCGTAAAAAGGCAGAGAAAACTGACTTGTTCAGGCTTACAGATGGAAAATATGCATAAAAGCCAGCGGACTCTGCCTCATTTTGTCCGTTCTGAAAAACAGCGAGGGGATTTCACGGAAACGGACGGGAGCGGAAACCATATTTTTTCAGGGAAAGGAAGGGAAAACTGTTTTTATGAGCCGATTGAAAATCAGTACGCCGGACCAGGCGCAGCTTACCGTGGAACGGCTGTACAAGGATCTGGAGCGTCACATCGTCGCCAGTCCGCCTGGACTGTGTCCGGTGGATCTGCAGCTTTCATTTCTGAAGCTGTGTCACGCGCAGACCTGCGGAAAATGTGTGCCCTGCCGGATCGGCCTGGGGCAGCTGCAGAATCTGCTGGAGCAGGTGCTTGACGGGACGGCGACCATGGATACGCTGGCTCTGATCGAGGAGACTGCGAACAACATCACGGATTCCGCCGACTGCGCCATCGGGTTTGAGGCCGCGCACATGGTGCTGGCCGGGCTGCAGGGGATCCGGGATGATTACATTTATCATATCGAGCATGGGAAATGCTCCTATTCCATCACTCAGCCGGTGCCCTGCGTGGCGCTGTGCCCGGCGGGGGTGGACATCCCGGGCTATATCGCGCTGGTGGGAGAGGAACGCTACGCGGACGCGGTGAAGCTGATCCGCAAGGACAATCCGTTCCCCACGGCCTGCGCCCTGATCTGCGAGCATCCCTGCGAGGCGCGCTGCCGCAGGAATATGATCGACAGCTCCGTGAACATCCGGGGGCTGAAACGCATGGCGGTGGACAACGCCAGGGCCAATACGGTGCCGGTCCCGGAAAAGGCGCCTTCCACGGGCAAGCGGATCGCCATTGCCGGCGGCGGGCCGGGCGGCCTTTCCGCGGCCTATTATCTGGAGCTGATGGGGCATCATGCCGTGGTATTCGAGCAGAAGAGCCAGCTGGGCGGCATGCTCCGCTACGGCATTCCAAACTACCGCTTCCCCAGGGAAAGGCTGGATGAGGACATCGAAGCCATCCTTTCCACGGGAGTGGAGGTTCATACCGGGGTGAATATCGGAAACGGGGAAAACGATATTTCCCTGAGCCATTTAAGAGAGGAGTTTGACGCGGTCTACATCGCCATCGGCGCGCACGACGACAAGAAGATCGGCATCGAGGGAGAGGACGCCAAAGGCGTGATCTCCGCCGTGGAGATGCTGCGCAACATCGGAGACGGAAATCCGCCTGATTTTACCGGAAAGACGGTGATGGTGGTGGGCGGCGGCAACGTGGCCATGGACTGCACCCGTTCCGCCATCCGGCTGGGAGCGAAGAAGGTGGGGATCGCCTACCGCAGAAGACAGGACGACATGACGGCCCTTCCGGAGGAGGTGGAGGGCTCCATCGCGGAGGGCGCGGAGCTTTACAGCCTGAAGGCGCCCGTGCGCATCGAAGCGGATGAAAACGGGAAGGTAGCCGCCCTCTGGGTACAGCCCCAGATCATCGGCCCCATCGACGCCTGGGGACGGGCCCGTCCGGTAAAGGCGAAGATCAGCGAGCAGCGCATCCCCTGCGATATCGTGGTGGTGGCAGTGGGACAGGGCATCGAGTCCCGCCATTTTGAGGATTCCGGCGTTCCGGTAAAAAGAGGCGTCATCGAGGCGCTGGCGGAGAGCACGGTAAAGGATATTCCCGGCATCTTCGCGGGAGGCGACTGCGTGACCGGGCCCGCTACGGTCATCCGCGCCATCGCGGCCGGCAAGGTGGCGGCGGCCAACATCGACGAGTATCTGGGTTATCATCACGTCATTTCCTGCGATGTGGAGATCCCGCAGGTCAATTACGCGGATAAGCATCCCTGCGGCCGCGTGAACATGTCCGAGCGGGAAGCGGGAGAGCGCAAATGCGA
The DNA here is from genome assembly GCA_944380025.1 of uncultured Lachnospiraceae bacterium. Classification (GTDB taxonomy): domain Bacteria; phylum Bacillota; class Clostridia; order Lachnospirales; family Lachnospiraceae; genus Eisenbergiella. The sequence goes on along the minus strand of CALWGL010000011.1, from coordinate 21,913 downwards.
TTTCTGCGAGATCGAGCGCTGCATGACGAAGGAAGAAGCGGCGCAGGAGGCGGCCCGCTGCCTGCGGTGCGATCATTACGGATACGGAAATCTGAAAGGAGGCCGGGCGGCGATATGGTGACACTGACGATTGACAATAAAAAGATCAGCGTGCCGGAGGGCACCACGATCATGAAGGCCGCGGCCTCCGTGGGGATCATCATCCCCCATCTGTGCTATCTGGAGGGCATCAACGAGATCAGCGCCTGCAAGGTCTGCGTGGTGGAGGTGCAGGGAAAGGTGAAGCTGGTCACCGCCTGCAACAACCCGGTGGAGGAAGGGATGGTGCTTTTCACCAATTCTCCCAAGGTTCGTTCCGTGCGCAGGACCAATGTGGAGCTGATCCTGTCCCAGCACAACAGCAACTGCGCCACCTGCGTGCGCAGCGGCAACTGCAACCTGCAGAAGCTGTCCAATGATCTGGGCATTCTGGATATCCCCTACAAAAAGGAGATCACGGAAATGCCCTGGAATAAGGAATTTCCCCTGATCCGGGATTTCGGAAAGTGCATCAAGTGCATGCGCTGCGTGCAGATCTGCGACAAGGTGCAGGCGCTCCATATCTGGGACGTACAGAATACCGGCTCCCGGACCACCGTAGACGTGTCCCGCAACCGGACCATTGAGGAATCGGACTGCAGCGTCTGCGGCCAGTGCATCACCCACTGTCCCACCGGCGCGCTCAGAGAGCGGGACGATACGGCGAAGGTATTCCGCGCGCTGGCGGATCCGGAGATGGTGACGGTGGTGCAGGTAGCGCCCGCCGTCCGCACGGCCTGGGCGGAGTCTTTGAACCTTCCTTCCTATATGGCGACGGAAGGACGCATGGTGGCCGCCCTGAAAAAGATTGGCTTCGACTATGTATTCGATACCAATTTTTCCGCGGACCTGACCATCATGGAGGAGGGAAACGAGCTGCTTGCCCGCCTTTCCGATCCGGAGGAGAAGCGCTGGCCCATGTTCACCTCCTGCTGCCCGGCCTGGGTGAGCTTTTTAAAGACCCAGTACCCGCAGCTGGCGGATCATCTTTCCACGGCGAAGTCGCCCCAGCAGATGTTCGGCGCGGTGACCAAGAGCTATTTCGCGGAAACGATCGGTGTGGAGCCGGATAAGATCTGCAGCATTTCCATCATGCCCTGCGTGTCCAAGAAGCGGGAGGCCACGCTCTCCGATATGTACAGCGCGGGCGAACTGAAGAATGGGACGGCGGAAGGCGCGAAGCGCATTCCGGATGTGGACATCGTGCTGACCACCAGGGAGCTCGCCAGAATGATCCGCGCGGAGCATATCGCCCCCGATCTTCTGACCGAGGAGGCTTTTGATTCCCCGCTGGGAGAAAGCAGCGGCGCGGGCGTGATCTTCGGCGTGACCGGCGGCGTCATGGAGGCGGCGCTCAGGACGGCCTACTACTGCGTGGAGGGCGTCAACCCGCCGCCGGACGCTTTCAGCGACGTGCGCGGCTTTGCGGGAAGAAAAGAGGCTTCCTTCCGCCTGGGGGACAGGACGCTTCGCACCTGCACGGTGAGCGGCCTGAAGAACGCCAGAGACCTGATGGAGGACATCCTGCGCGGGGAAGCGGAGTATGACTTCGTGGAGGTCATGGCCTGCCCCGGCGGCTGCGTGGGCGGCGGCGGCCAGCCCATCACGGACGGCTTTGAGATGGCGGACGTGAGAGGCCCGAAGCTCTACCAGCTGGATGAGAAGCGTCCGCTCCGCTTCTCCCATGAGAACCCGGAGGTCGCGAAGCTCTACGAGGATTACCTGGGCGCGCCGCTGGGCGAGAAGTCCCATGCGCTGCTGCATACCCATAGTTAAAGGGCGCAGCACCTGACCCATATCATGCAAGATTACAGCTGTCAGTTACCTGCTGACAGCTGTTTTTATATTTTGAAGACAAAAAGTTTAAGAAATGTATCAAAGCTGAATATTTGAGGCGGGCATTAAAAATTGCTGATTTTTGTTTCGGTAGTATATTGCTACAATAAATCTGAAAAGAAAAGTGACATCCCACATCCGCAGAGAGAACAAAATGAGCAGATTTGAAATCAGGGAAAAATTTTATCTGGACGGTGAACCCTTTCAGATCATTTCAGGCAGTATCCACTATTTTCGGGTCTTGCCGGAATACTGGAAGGACAGACTGGAAAAGCTTGCGGCGCTTGGATGCAATACCATAGAAACCTATCTTCCGTGGAATCTGCATGAACCGGAAAGCGGGAAGTATGACTTCACGGGAGAACGCTTCCACGGGATGACGGATGTAGTGAGCTTTGTGAAGCTTGCCCGGCAGGTGGGGCTGTATGTGATTCTTCGCCCTTCCCCCTATATCTGCGCGGAATGGGAATTCGGAGGACTTCCCGCATGGCTCCTGAAGGAGGAGGGGATCCGGCTGCGCACGAGCGATGAAAGCTATCTTTTTTATATCAGACGATATTATGAGAAGCTGCTTCCGCTTCTTGTTCCGCTTCAGATCGATCAGGGCGGACCGGTTCTTATGATGCAGGTGGAAAATGAATACGGCTCCTTTGGAAATGACAAAACCTATCTGACGGCTCTTCGGGATATGATGCGGGAGCTGGGAATTACCGTACCGCTGTTTTCTTCTGATGGATCGGAGCATGCCATGCTGGGGAATACGTCTGTTGGAGGAGTTTTTCCAGCCGTGAATTTTGGCTCGCGGGCGAAAGAAGCCTTTGAACGGTTAAGACAATATAACGGAGGCGGGCCATGCATGTGTGCGGAGTTCTGGATCGGCTGGTTTGATCACTGGAAAAGTGAGAAGCATCATCTGAGCCGCAGGCTGGAGGAACAGACGGAAAATCTGGAGCTGATTCTGCAGGATGGGAATGTAAACATTTATATGTTTGAGGGCGGAACAAATTTTGGCTTCATGAACGGGGCAAATTACAGCAGCGGCCTGAAACCGGACGTAACATCCTATGACTATGATGCTCTGCTGACCGAAGACGGGCAGATCACCGAAAAGTACAGGCGTTTCCGCGAAGTGATCCTGAGGCACCTTACGCCGCAGAAGCGTGCGCTTCTGAAGAATCCGGAATCCTTTGGAGAGAGAAAGGCCGTTTCCTACGGAGAGATTTGTCTGAAGGATAAGGTGGGGCTGCTGGAAGCACTGGAGGATCTTGCAGAGGCGAGGGAGACGACCACGCCGATGTCTATGGAGCGGCATGAGCAAAGCTTTGGGTATATTCTGTATTCCAGTATCCTTCATACGGAAAAAAGGCTGAGAAGGATTCAGCTTCTGAAAGCGGCGGACCGGGCTACGGTATATCTGAATGGCCGGAAACTGTTTACAGCGGAGGACCTGGAGCTTCAGGAGGAGCACATTATTGAGGAACAGGACTGCGAGGGGAGGCGTCTGGATATTCTTGTGGAGAATATGGGGAGAGTCAACTTCGGACCATGGCTGAATGACCAGAGAAAAGGGATTGACGGCTCTGTTGTCATTAACGCCACCTTTTCTCAGCATAACTGGAGAACCTGGTGCCTTCCGCTGGATAACACGGAAAAACTGATCTTCGGCAAGGGATATACGGAAGGGCTTCCGGCGTTTTACCGTTTTGTATTCCATGCAGAGCAGACGGGGGATACCTTCCTTGACTTTACGGGATGGGGGAAGGGCGCGGCTGTTGTAAACGGATTCCTGCTGGGACGGTTCTGGGATGCCGGCCCGCAGAGAAGGCTGTATGTGCCAGGCGCACTGCTGAAAAATGGAGAAAATGAGATCATTCTGTTTGAAACGGAAGGAAAGCATGCTGATTGGATTCGGCTGACCGATGAACCGGATCTGGGGAGGGAGGAAATGATTTGAAAAGAAGAAAAAATACAGCTTCTGCCGGAAAGAAAGGCAGACTGGCAAAAGGGCTTCAAAACCGGGATACGAGGGAAAATATCCAGTATTATCTGATGATGATCTTTCCTTTGATCATGATATTCCTGTTCAGCTACCTGCCCATGTTCGGGATCATCATTGCCTTTCAGGACTATGTGGCAGGCCGCCCCTTTTTCGGAGAGGGGGTTATCTGGGTGGGACTGAAGTGGTTCCGGGAATTTGTGGATTCCTATTATTTTGCAAGAATCCTCAGAAATACCCTGGTGCTGAATGCGCTGAACCTTGTTATGGGATTTTGGGTGCCGATCATCTTTGCGCTGATCGTAAATGAAATCCGGATCAGCAAATTCAAGAAATTCACTCAGACGGTCAGCTATCTTCCGCATTTTCTTTCCTCTGTGGTGGTGGCTGGCATGGTGGTAAGTTTCATCGCCAATGACGGCATCATAACCCTGATGCTGCGGGCGGTCGGCTTTGAAGCAAAATCCCTGAATGCGGATCCCGGCGCTTTCCCGTGGATCTATACGCTTACTTCCATCTGGAAGAGCTTCGGCTGGTCGAGCATTATCTATCTGTCTACCATAACGGCTATTGATCCCGGGCTGTATGAAGCGGCGGCCGTGGATGGAGCGGGAAGATTCCGAAAGATCTGGCATGTTACGCTTCCGGCCATGCTGCCCCTGATCGTGATCCAGTTGATTCTGTCCATTGGAAACATGCTTTCCGCCAATACGGATCTGATCCTGCTTTTATACAATTCTTCCACCTATAAGACAGCGGATGTGATCGGCACTTATGTATACCGGGAAACGCTGATGGGCGGAAAATTCAGTTACGGCACAGCCAGCGGACTGCTGATGAGCATTCTGAGCTTTGCTCTGACCTATATCGCCAATGCCGTAAGCCGGAAAAAAACGGATTATTCCATGTGGTGATCATTCTGACAGGAGGGAACTGAAGAAATGAAAAAAAAGACCAAAAAGCTGTTTCGATGGACTCCGTTTGATACTGTCGTCATGATGCTTGCCATACTGGTGTGCGTGATAACCCTGTATCCGATGATCTATGTATTTTCCTGTTCCATCAGCGATCCCAAGAGCGTGCTTGCCGGAGATGTCGTTCTGTATCCTGTGGGATTTTCTCTGGACGCCTACAATATGGTGGTAAATAATCCGCAGTTCTGGCGCAGCATGCTGAATTCGGTCTTTTATGTGGTAGCAGAATGTATTCTGATGTTTCTGACTACAGTGCTTGTCGCTTATCCGCTTACCCGGCCGAATCTGAAATTCAGGAAGGTGCTGACCTATTATCTGCTGATTCCCATGTATTTCAGCGGCGGAATGATCCCGGCGTATCTGGTGATCTGCAATCTGGGCCTGTATAATTCGCCCTGGTCTCTGGTGCTGCCTGGCTGCTACGGGATCTGGAACATCATTCTGTGCAGAACCTTTATGGCCTCTCTGCCGCAGGAGCTGATTGACTCGGCGCTGATCGACGGCAGCGATCAGTTCCGTGCATTTTTAAAAATTGTGATCCCCCTTTCCAAACCGGTGATGGCGGTCATCATGATCTATACGATCGTTGGAACCTGGAACGCCTGGTTCGGAGCGTCCATCTACACGACGAACAGAGATATTCAGCCCGTGCAGCTTTACATGCGTCATGTGCTTGCCGCCACATCCACCAGCATGCAATCTCAGATGCTGGAACAGCTTCCTGAGGAGCTGCGGCTGGCCTATCAAAAGAAAGCTCTTGCGGCAAATCAGATCAAATACGCGTTGATCGTATTGACCACGCTGCCGATCGTCGCGGTGTATCCCATGTTTCAGAAGCACTTCACAAAGGGGATTATGCTGGGCTCCCTGAAGGGATAACAGAAATTAAGGAAACGAATCTGAATTCCGCCGGAAAGCGGATGAAGATAAAAGAAGGTGCGGCACGGCTGTATGCGTGTCGGGGGACGGCATCGGTATCAGTCGTTCTCAAAAAAATGGAATGCCGCCTGCGGCGGCGAAAGGAGGAAGGTATGAAAAAAAGGGTACTGTCGCTTTTACTGGCAGGAATGCTGACAGCAGGGATGCTTGCCGGCTGCGAAGGGGGGGCGAAAACGTCGGAGAACCCTGCTGCAGATGAGCAGCAGTCCGCAGCGGAGGAAAGCGGGGCAACAGAGGAGGATGGCGGAGAACAGGAACTGACTACGGTGCATATTCTCTGCAAAAATGACTATGACGATGTGATCAAAACGGAGAACTGGGAACAGTACCCCATTTCCCAGGAGCTGATCAGCGACCTTGAGGAAATCGGCATCCGTCTGGAGCTGGAATGTATCGACAATGAATCCTTTGAAAACGTGGTAAAAACACGAATGGCCTCCGGACAGGATATTCCTGATCTGATCTCCTACTGCTGGGCTACTGAAAGCGACGTTCAGACATGGGCGGCAAGCGGAATGCTGTATTCCGTGGACGAGCTGGTGGAGCAGTACGATGAGGATGGTTCTATCCGCGCTTTTTATGATGAAATGGCTCCCGGCGTCTGGGAATCCACGATGTTAGAGGACGGAAATGTATACTGGTTCACCTATCTGATGGGAAACAGTGCGAGCATTGATGCGGAAAGCGGTGTGGAGTATCTGAACGCTTCGCCTTTTACCTTCTCCATCCGTCAGGACTGGGTAGAAGCGGTAGGAGAAGAGGTGAAGGAGGTCTATACGCCGGAGGAACTGTTTACGCTTCTGAAAAAGATGTATGATGAAGACGCTAATGGCAATGGGGTGTCAGATGAGATCGCGGAGCTTTCCATTGATGGGTTCAATTATTTCGCTCCGGCCTTCGGGCTGACTCTGGATCTGCTTGGAGGCTATTTCGCAGAGGAGAACGAGGTATTCTCCAACTTCTTCCATGAAAACTTTCCGGCCTATATCGAATTCATGCAGCGGCTGTATCAGGCAGGCGTCTGCGATACGATCACGCTGAACACCAGCCAGGCGCAGCTGATCAGTGAAAACAGATATTCCATGGTAATCGGATATTCCGTATGGGATTATGAATCCTCGCTGCAGGATGTGGATGAGAACAGCACCTATTACACGCCGATCTATGTAGATCCGGACGGAGATCTTTCCAACGGCTTCCCGATCATCGTGGATTCCCCGGATCCGAGGGGCTATAACCAGTATTTTGTACCGAAGGCATGTGAAAATCCGGAAGCGGTGATGAAGCTGATGGACTATGTTTATTCGGAGAGATACGCCATGCTGGATCAGTACGGCATAGAAGGGGAAAGCTATGAGTACGATGAAAACGGAAATATTGTAATGCTTTCCGGAGAAGTAGAAGGAAATGAGAGTATACCCGGGACACTGGCAGAGGCTTCCATCGGATTGTATGCACTTCCCAGAATGGTGGTATATCCTGCTGTGGTTGAACGTGTAAACGCAGGAGATCCTCCTTATATGCAGGCAAAACAGGAATGGAGATACAATTTCTTTACGGAGCTGTACCCGATCGCGGATCCGGTCTATGACTGGGGACTCTGGGCTACAGCAACAGACGAGGAAGCCGCAGTCATATCCGAGACGCAGAACCAGCTGGAAACCTATGCCTCCGAACTGCTGGCGGATCTGATTCTCGGGAATAAATCTCTGGACAATCTGGAGGAGTATCAGCAGGAGCTGAACGATCTGGGCTTACAGGAATATCTGCAGGTCAGGCAGGCGCGCCGCGACCGCATATTGGGAAAGACGCAGTAACAGCTTGATACGAAGCAGGCATCTGTCTCTCTGATAGATGTGCCTGCCTCTCGGGAAAGCCGGGAAAGCCAGTCTTGGTTTCCCGGCTTTTCAGATCGGAAGAAAACAGAGTAAGAGAGAAAAGAGGGAAAAGTATGGACAGACAGCGGAAGAGAAAGATGGAACGGCCCAATTTCCTTTTTATCTATATTGATGATATGGGATGGAAAGATCTCGCCTGTACGGGAAGTACCTTTTATGAGACTCCCAATATTGACAGGCTCTGCAGGGAGGGAATGGCATTTGGAAACGCGTACGCCTCCTGTCCGGTGTGCTCTCCTTCCCGGGCGAGCTTTCTGACAGGAAAGTATCCTGCCAGGCTTGGGCTGACGGATTGGATCGATATGGACGGGAGCTGTCATCCGAGAAAGGGCAGGCTTATCGATGCGTCCTATATCCATCATCTTCCGAACGGGGAGTATACCATTGCCAATGCGCTGAAGGATAATGGATATGCTGCCTGGCATGTGGGAAAATGGCATCAGGGAAGCAGAAAATATTATCCGGAGCGGGTGGGATTTGATGTGAATATCGGAGGCTGCGACTGGGGAGCGCCTTATGGGGGATATTTTGCACCGTATGGGATTGAAACGCTGAAGGAGGGGCCTGAGGGAGAATATCTGATTGACAGACTGACGGAGGAAGCAATTTCTTTGATAAAGAAGCACTGCAGAACAGGAGATGGCAGGCCGTTTTTTCTGAATCTGTGGCATTATGCGGTACATACGCCGATTCAGGCGAAGCAGGAGGATGTTGTCAGGTTTGAGGAAAAGGCGAAAAGACTGGGGCTTAATCGTGAGAAGGCCATGAAGGAGGAGGGCTTTCATCATACTAAGGACAGGAAAGAGGAGAAGGTTCTGCATCGGATACTGCAATCCGATCCGGCCTATGCTGCCATGATCTGGAATCTGGACTGGAATATCGGAAGACTTCTGGATACGCTGAAGGAATGCGGGCAGGAGGAGAATACCGTTGTGATTTTTACCTCTGATAATGGAGGCTATGCCAATAATGAGGGAGCTCCCACCTGCAATCTGCCTGCGGCAGAGGGAAAAGGCTGGCTCTATGAAGGGGGACTCAGAGTTCCGCTTCTCGTCCGCTATCCACGGCTGATCCGGGCAGGAGGATATTGCAATACGCCTGTGATCACACCGGATTTTTATCCCACCCTGCTGGAGCTTGCGGGAATTGAAAAAAAGCCCGGCATGGCGCCGGACGGGCGGAGCATGGTGCCGCTTCTGAAAGGGGAAAGCATACCGGAGCGGCCTCTATTCTGGCATTATCCGCATTATGGGGATCAGGGAGGACAGCCCTGTGCCGCCGTTCTGCTTGGAAAATACAAATATCTTTTTTTCTATGATGAGGAAAGGGAAGAACTGTATGATCTGCAGACAGATCTGGCGGAAAGCCGCAATCTGGCGCAAAGCCTGCCGGAAACGGCAGAAAAAATGAGATTTCTCCTGCGGGGCTGGCAGCAGGAAATAGAGGCAAGATTCCCGGAGGTTAATCCGGATTAAGAGGCAGCGGATGAACCGGGCGTTGCAAAAGGGATTTCCGTATTTTATAATGGAAAAGGCCGGATGGGTACGACAGAAAGCAGATGGGAGGAGGTACGCAGTGATGAAAAGGAAATTTGAAAGGTCCTTTTTTCATCGTTTTGTTATTTATTTTATCCTTCTGATCCTGCTTCCCATACTTTTTTCCTGGTGGCTGTATGAACGGGTCCTCAATCTGTATTATGCGGAAAGCACGCTCCGGACCCAGCAGATTTATCTGGATAATTCGGTTTCCGTACTGGATTCTTCTCTGGACGATATTTCCAATCTTCTGGTAGCGCTGAACGGGAATGCCGAGATCATAAATTATCTGGATTACAGTCCGTACAAATCGAACATGTTCTTTGGAACCTTTCGGGATATCGCCTCCTTCTGTGAGGAACTGTATCAGGTGACTCCCTATCTGACGAGCCTGAAGATTTACAGCGACAGCCCTCTCGTGATCTATGCGCCGCCCTTTGAACGGCTGGATGAGCTGTCATTGGACGAAGAGCTGCAGGAGAAACTTGACGGCATAGGACTGCAGGAGATCGTATGGAGCGTGGAGATTTCTGATAAGGAAGGTTTTCCAGAGTTATACGGCTATCAGAAAATATACAGTTCAGGATATATGAGATGTATCGGCTATATTGAAGTTCAGCTGTCGTCGGATTTTTTTAAGGAATATTTTGAACTGCTGTCCGAATTTTCAGATGATCCGCATGCGGTCTGGAGGCTTTGCCAGAAGGATCAGCTGATCTGGTCTAATGCTGCGAATGAAATGCTTCCGGCTTTGGAAAGCCTTTCGGGACCGGGATATACCTTCAGCATGCTTCGGAACAGCTATGAAAACTGTGTGGAACTTCCAAGGCTGGATCTGCGCGTCGTCAGATCGGGGTCTTTGTCGGACCGGGTCATCATGCCGGTCAACAATGTTCCAAGCGTTTTTATCTCGGTTATTATCATTTTGCTTTTGGGGCTTTTTATCGGCTTCTTTTTCAATGTGGCGCTGCTTTCCAGGCGGATCCTGGATTTTTCCGATTTCATCAGGAATGCTGATCCGGACAGGCTTGTTCCCTTTCAGCCAAGGAAAGAGTCCTCCGGCAGGGCGGATGAGATCGATACACTGGTAAATGCATACAATGCTCTGATACAGGAAAACAGTTCTCTGATCTCGGCGGTGCGGAAAATGGAGCTGTTGAGTCAGGAAGCCAGATATCGGGCGCTTCAGTCCCAGATTCATCCTCATTTTATTTACGGCACTCTGGAGACCATCCGCATGACGGCTTTGATGAACAGAGACCATGCGGCAGCAGATATGATTTTTTCTCTTGCCGCCCTGATACGCTACTCCATTTCGATTTCCGCAAAGGCGGTAACGCTGAAGGAGGAATTTGAGATTGCAGAACATTATCTGAAGATTCAGAAGGTTCGTTTTGACGACAGGATAGACTATGAACTTCAGATGGAGGAGGATCTGAAGGAACTGACGCTCCCTTCGTTTCTGATTCAGCCGATTCTGGAAAATGCCTTTGTCTACGGAATTTCCCAGACGCCGGAGCACTGCAGCCTGATGGTATCGGCATGCCGAAAGGGAGAGGATATCGTGCTGACGGTTTCCAATACGGGCAGACAGATCACTGCAGAACGTCTGGATGAGGTCAACAGGCTGCTGGCAGGAGAAATGCCGCCGGAGGCGTTTCAGGGAAAGAATAACGGGACTGCGCTGTATAATATCAGGGAGCGGCTTGCGATTTTTTTCAGCGGACGGGCGTCCATCCGTCTGGAGACAGAGGAATGCTGTACCATGACTAAAATTGTAATACGGGAAGAGGAAAACGACGGAAAGAAAAAACAGGAGGAGAAAGCGGGGAATGCTGCGGATACTGATTGTTGATGATGAAAGGGTGATCCTGAACGGGATCCGCATGATGATCGAGGAAGAGCTGGAGCTTTCGTTCCCGGCAGATATCGTGACAGCCTCAGGTGCATTTCAGGCACTGGGGCTGTTTGAACAGTTCAGGCCTGACCTGATCCTTACGGATATCCGCATGCCTGGAATGGACGGCTTTGAAATGATCAGCCGTATGAGAGAAAAAAATCCGTCTGTAAACATTGCCATTCTTACCAGTCACGCAGACTTTGCCTACGCGCAGCAGGCGATCCGTTTTCAGGTAACAGACTTTTTATTAAAGCCGGTGGATCAGCAGGCGCTGAGAGCTGCTCTGGAGCAGGCGTACCGGAAGAAAAAGAAGGACGAGCAGGATCACTATGGAGCTGCGCTTCTGGAAATCCGTAATATGATGCTCTATGATCTGTCGCCGCAGGAGCTTACCCTTGCGCCGGAGATGGCAGGGAAGCTTTTTTCAGGAGGCTATTTTACAGTGATCGTGCTGGCGCTCTTCCAGCTGGAGGACTCCTTCAGCGAATCCCTGCGGGCGATCCTTTCCCAATACTATGAGAAATGCTGGTGTTTTCCTCTGCGGGAACGAAACCAGCTGATTGCTGTCTGCAACCATGTTCATTTTCATGTGGGACTGAAAAATCTGGAGCAGAAATTTTCAGAAAAAACAGGGTGCAGCTGTTTCTCGGCAGGCATCAGTATCAGTTCCGTTTCCTGGAAGGTTCTGCACAGCCTGTATATTAACGCGGTCCAGCGCGCTTTCTACGCACAGTGCTTTGGAGAGAATTCCCGGCTGGTGGAAATATCTCTGTTCACCTGTCAGGACTGCATCCGCATCTTCCTGGAAAATTCTGAGGAGGATGCGCGGAGGCTGTTTGAAAAATATCTGTCAGACATACGGGCAGCCTTTGGCGATGATCCTACGCCGGAAATGATATACAGGAGCTTTTTCTCCAATATACTTCTCTATCTGGAAAACAACAGCATTCCCGTAACGGAGGAGGATGCAGGCGGCTGCGGCTGTCTGACAGGGGATGGAAAGGAGCTGCTTCCGGCGGTCATGAAGCAGCTGCGCCGCTTGAAGAAAAACCTGCAGATGAATCAGAAGCAGTCCGGGAATGATGCACTGATGAAAAAGCTGATCGGATATATACAGACGCATTACAGGGAGGATATTTCTCTGGATGAGCTGGCAGATTATGTAGGGTTTCATCCCAATTATATCTGTACGGTTTTTAAAAAGAATACCGGCTCCTCCTATCTGGAATTTCTTCATAGGGAAAGACTGCGGACGGCAAGGCAGATGCTTCGTGAAACAAATTTTACTATCGAGCAGATCGCGGAACAGGTGGGATACAGGAGCGCTTCCCAGCTTGCAAGGGTGTTCCGCAAATATGAAAAGATCTCGCCGTCGGAATTTCGGATGGATTGTGAAAACCGGACCGAAGGGTATGTCTCAGGGAAGGAGAAGACATCATGAAGAAAAATATTATCCTGGATACGGATATCGGTCCTGACTGTGACGACGCGGCTGCGCTGGCAATGCTGAATCTGTACGCGGATCAGGGACTTTGTCGGATTCTGGGTATCACACACTGCACCTCCAATCCATACGGGGCAGGAACCATAGACGCCATAAACCGTTACTACGGAAGAGAAGGTGTGGAGATCGGAACTTATTATGGAGAGGGATTTCTGTCAGATGAGAAGTGTATGACCTATAATCGCTATATTGCGGCACATTATCCCAACCGATATCGCGACGCTGTTCCGGAGGAGGCGGTGCGGCTGTATCGCCGCATTTTATCTGAGCAGGAAGAGAAAAGCGTTGATTTCATTGCGATCGGACCGCTGAACAATCTGTCTGCGCTGCTTAATTCTTCTCCGGATGAATACTCCACCTTGAACGGGACCGAACTTGTCAGACAGAAAGGAAAGCGGCTTACGCTGATGGCAGGCGCATTTCGGAGCTGCTCTGAAAAAATTTCAGACAGAGCTGAGAAACAGGCGGGGAAGAAACTGGAAGAAATATCGGAATTCAATGCGGGGTGCGATATAGCTGCGGCCCGGAATGTGGCTGAGAACTGGCCGACGCCGAAGGACTATATCGGTTTTGAAGCTGGTCTCGTGACAGTCGGAGAAAGCATGAAGACTGCCGTGCCGGAGGATCATCCTGTGCGTATGGCCTATCTGCTGTTTTCCGGACGCTGTGAAAGATTTGCCTGGGATTTGATGACGGTTGCTCATGCGATCGAGCCGGACAGTCCCTTTTGGGTGAAGTCAGAGCCGGGAAAGGCAGTTTTTGACAGACAGGGAAGAACCGTCTGGACGCCATGCCGGGACGGAAACGATCGCTATGTGGAGCCCGCAGAGGATGAGGAGAGGCTTGTGGAGTACCTGAATCGTATGCTGATCACTCCTCCGGCGGGAGGCTTTCCGAAAAAACGGTGAACAGATAAAAGAGGTGAGAAATACCCCTCTGCTCAATCAGGATGAGGTCCCGCCCCGTTACCGTGTCCCTACCCTTCAGGAGACGCTGGCGCTTCTGAAGGATAGGGCTTACATTAAAAAGTGTTGTAAGATGCAAAAAAAGTATATAATAAGTGTATGCACATGACACTTTTTGCTGTAAATAAATGGGAGCAACAGGCATTTTTATGGAAAGAAAGATGATGGACAGTCTCAGAGCATGGAAGGAGAATCCCAGACGCATGCCGCTTTTGCTGGACGGAGCCAGGCAGGTGGGAAAAACCTATACGGCGCTGACTTTTGGAAAGGAATACTATAAAAATACGGTTTACTTCAATATGGAAGACTCTTCCGAAATCCAGGCGATTTTTGAGAGGGATTTCAATATTGAGCGCCTGATCCGGGAACTGTCGGTCAAGGCCGGAGCAACGATATTTCCGGGAGACACCCTGATTATTTTTGATGAAATTCAGGCATGTGAAAGGGCGCTTACCTCCCTGAAATACTTTTGTGAAAACGGACCGGAATACCACATTATTGCGGCGGGAAGTCTGCTCGGTGCGGCACTGAAACGGGAGCGTTTTTCCTTTCCGGTTGGCAAGGTAGACCGGTTGACTCTATACCCGCTGGATTTTGAAGAGTTTCTGTGGGCAGTCGGTCAGAAGCCGATGGCTGAAATGATCCGGGAAGCTTATCAGGGCTTTACGCCGATGTCGCTTCATGGTACGGCTCTGGATCTGTATCGGGAATATCTTGTGACGGGAGGCATGCCGTAGCCTGTGCGCACTTTTGTGGAAACGCGGGATTTCAATTTTGTACTTGCTTCTCAGAAGGCGTTGAATGACGCTTATATCGCGGATATGGCAAAATACGCGGTGCCGCAGGAGACGGTCAGGATCATGGCGGCCTGGGGAAGCATTCCGGCGCAGCTATCCAAAGAAAATCATAAATTTCAGTATCGGGTGATCAGGTCCGGAGCGCGTGCGCATGATTACGAAATGCCGCTTCAGTGGCTGGAAGCCGCCGGCGTGATCAACCGCTGCATCCGGGTCAGTGAAGGCCGAGTGCCGTTAACGGCCTTTGCCGACCCCGGGGCTTTTAAAATCTATATGGCGGACACCGGACTGCTCTGTTCCCGGTTTGACATCGCGGCCAACCTTGTTTTATCCGGCGATCATCGTATGGATGGCTTTAAGGGGGCGCTGACGGAAAATTATATCATGCAGGCGCTGGTAACGGCAGGGATTCAGCCATATTACTGGACGCTGCAGCAGAATGCGGAGCTGGACTTTGTATTTCAGGATCGGCAGGGGAATATTATTCCGCTGGAAGCAAAGTCGGCGGAGCATGTACGGGCAAAGAGTCTTGGGATGTTCATGAAACGCTATGACAGCCCTTACGCGATCCGGGTGTCGTCCAGAAACTTCGGGTTTGAGAACGGGATTCAAAGCATCCCGCTGTACGCGCTGTTCTGCCTGACGAAATGAAATTTGACAATGCGCAAATTCAGGACAGCAAAGGCAGCGGATGCAGGGCAGAATGGCGGCTGAAAAGCCGTATAGAAGCAGATAAAAGCCGATGGCTGAAACAAAGACCATTCAGGAAAGGAGCAGACGATGGATTTTAACAGAAGCATCATGGAAAACAGAAGGGCAAAGGGGAGGCCGTTTCTGGCCGCGCACCGCGGCGTAAACGGCGCCAATATTCCCTGCAATACTCTGGCAGCGTACCGCATCGCCGTGGATCAGGGAGCGGACGTGGTGGAGATCGACGTTACCAAAAGCCTGGACGGGGAGTTTTTCGTATTTCACCCCTATATGGAGCCGGTCTACCTGAAATGCGGGAAGCTGATCCCGGAAATGACGGCGGAGGAGGTGAGAAATACTCCCCTGCTCAATCAGGATGAGGTCCCGACCCATTACCGTGTCCCCACCCTTCAGGAGACGCTGGCGCTTCTGAAGGATAAGGCTTACATTAACGTGGATAAATTCTGGACGGATCCGGAAGGCATTTCGGATCAGATCCGCAGGGCAGGCGTGGAAAAGCAGGTCATCGTCAAGGCCGGCGTGGATGAAAGCTCCCTTGCCCTGGTGGAAAAATATGCGTCGGATCTGATGTTCTGCGCCCTGGTCTGGCATAAGGATGAGGTATCGGAGATGCTCCTGGAAAGGAAGATCAACTACATAGGAACGGAAGCGCTGTTTGACCGGGACAGCGATGAGATCGTTTCGGATCCCTATATCCGCTGGATGCATGAGCATGATCTGCTGGTATGGGTCAATTCCATCGTCTATAATGAGGCGGAGATCATATCCGCGGGCCATACCGACGACATTTCCCTGACGGAGGATCCGGAAAAGGGCTGGGGATGGCTCCTGGACCGGCAGGTGGACTTCATCCAGACCGACTGGCTGCTGGCGCTCAAAGGGTATATGGAGAAGAGAGGCTGATCCGGGAACAGGGGGAGAGAAGCGTATGAAGCTGATGCTGAGATCTGTCCGAAGGCATCTGGGGATGTTCCTGACGGCGATCCTTTTTCTGACCATAGAGACCCTTTCGGATCTGCTGCAGCCCACCTTCATGTCCTTTATCGTGGATGAGGGCGTGGCGAAGCAGGATGTGGGGAGGATCCTCATTTACGGCGGGATCATGCTGGGGATCGCGGCGTTTGGCGCGCTGGGGGCTGTGGTCCGCAATATCTACGCCAGCCGGACCTCCCAGCTCATCGGGAAGGAAATGCGCATGGAGGTCTATGAGAAGGTGCAGACGCTGTCCTTTGAAAATATCGACCGCCTGCAGCCCTCCTCCATCATTACCAGGATCACCAACGATGTGACGCAGATCCAGAATTTTCTCAACGGCTGTATGAGGATCCTGATGAAAGCCCCCATCACCTGTGTGGGGGCCATAGCGCTCATCATCGTACAGACGCCGGAGCAGCTTCCCATGATCGCGGCTATCCTTCTGATCTCCGCCCTGCTGATCCTGGGAAATATGAAGCTGGGATATCCCCGCTTCGGCGTTCTGCAGAAGAAGCTGGACAGGTTAAACGCGGTGAGCAGGGAGTTTCTGTCCTCCATCCGGGTGGTCAAGGCATTCCGGGCGGAAGCGGGAGAGGAGAAAAAATTCGCGGACGCCGCAGGGGACTTCGCCCGGGCCGGCGTATCCGCCATGCGTGTCATGGCGGTGTTCGGGCCGCTCATCAATCTGTCCGTGAATCTGGGAATCGTGGTCCTTCTGTGGATCTCCGACACGGGAAACGCGGGGGAGATCGGCAGGCTGATGGCTTCTGTGAACTATATGACTCAGGTTCTGTTTTCTCTGGGGATGGTATCCAATATCCTGAACATGGCGGTGCGTGCGCTGGCCTCCTCGGCCCGCGTGGAGGAGGTGCTTAGGGAAACGCCGGCGCAGCGCATGCCGGAGGCCGGCGCGGGTCCGGACAGGATCCGGGGAGAGGTGACCTTCGATCATGTTTCCTTTTCCTATGCGGGAACCTCACGGCCGGCTGTGGAGGATGTGAGCTTTCAGGCGCTTCCGGGGCAGACCATCGGCATCATCGGGCCTACGGGCTCCGGAAAATCCACGCTGATGGATCTGGTGCCGCGGTTTTACGACGCCTCCCGCGGCCAGGTCCGGATCGACGGGACGGATGTGACGAGGATCGATCCGGAAAGGCTGCGCGGGGCCATAGCCGTGGTCCCTCAGAAGGCTCTGCTTTTTTCCGGAAGCATCCGGGAAAACCTGCGCTGGGGAGACGCCTCGGCATCGGAGGAGGAATTGAGAAGGGCGGCCCGCATTGCCTGCGCGGACGAATTCGTATCCTCCTTTCCGGACGGCTATGATACGGATCTGGGGCAGGGAGGAGTGAATCTTTCCGGCGGGCAGAAGCAGCGGCTTTCCATTGCCAGGGCTCTGGTGAGAAAGCCGGGGATCCTGATCCTGGACGACTGTACCAGCGCGCTGGACGCCTCCACGGAAGCGCGGGTCCTGCAGGGGATCCGGCGGGAAACGGAAGGAATGACCGTGCTTCTGATCAGCCAGCGGATCTCCACAGTGATGCGCGCCGACCGGATCCTGTGCCTGGAGGACGGGAGAGGAAAGGGCTGGGGAAGCCACAGGGAGCTTCTGGAAACCTGCAGCGTATACCGGGCTATCTATGAATCGCAGATCGGAGGAGCGTAGGGAGAGAGGAAGAGGCCATGCAGAAGATGGGATCAGACAGGGAAGCGCTTGCCGCTCCGGGAAAGCTGAAGCGCGGCATGCCAGGCGTGAAGCCAAAGAATATGAAAGGAACGCTCCGGCGGCTGTGGGAGCTGACAAAGGGGCACAGACAGGGGCTGGGGCCGGTCTTTCTCTGCTCCGGCCTGGCGTCCGGATCCGCCGTCCTTTCCCCGCTCCTGATCGGACGGGCGGTGAACCGCATCCATGAAGGGGATCCGGGCGCGGCGCTGATCGCCCTGCTGGCGGGGCTTTATCTGGGGGACTGGCTGGTGCGCTTCCTTCAGCAGTTTCTCATGGCGGCGGCCGGACAGAGGATGATCTATCACATCCGCACCAGCCTGTTTGGAAAAATGAAGGAGCTTCCTCTGTCTTTTTTTGACGCAAGACAGCACGGGGAGCTGATGAGCCGTCTGACCAACGACGTGGACAATATCAGCACCACCATATCCGATTCTCTGACCCAGCTGATGATGTACGGGTTTACCATTACAGGTATTTTTTTCGCCATGCTTTTTTCCAGCGTCCTGCTGACGGGAGTGGCGCTTCTGGCGGTGGCCATGATCTTTCTTCTGACGCGCACGGTGACGAAGCATA
Organism: uncultured Lachnospiraceae bacterium; assembly: GCA_944380025.1. Lineage (GTDB taxonomy): Bacteria > Bacillota > Clostridia > Lachnospirales > Lachnospiraceae > Eisenbergiella. Next base: position 3,509 of record CALWGL010000011.1, on the reverse strand, counting down.
CCGGAAAGCTGTTCCGGCAGCAGCAGGCCCTTCTGGGAAGCCTGAACGGACAGGCGGAGGAGAGCATTTCCGGACTGCGGATGGTGAAGGCGTTCTGCCGGGAGGAAAGCATGACGGAAGAATTTGCCGAAAAGAACGAGGCGTTCTGCCAGGTGGCGACCAGAGCCCAGATCTGGTCCGGATATCTGATGCCCATCACCAACGTGATCAATAACCTGAATTATGTGCTCATCGCCATTGTGAGCGGGCTGATGGCCGCGGCAGGGCGGCTGTCCGTGGGAACCATCTCCAGCTTCCTGCTGTATTCCAAACAGTTTACCAGACCCTTTGTGGATATCGCGAATATTTACAACAATTTCCAGACCGCCGTGGCGGGAGCGGAGCGGATCTTCGAGATCTTTGACGAGCAGCCGGAGCCGCAGGACCGTCCGGATGCGCTGGCGCTTTCCCATCCGAAGGGAGAGATCAGCCTGGAGCACGTGACCTTCGGCTATCGTCCGGACCGGCCGGTGTTAAAGGATGTGAGCCTGCATATCCCGGCAGGGACCAGGGTGGCGGTGACGGGGCCTACGGGCGCGGGAAAGACCACGCTGATCAATCTGCTGACCCGTTTCTACGACGTGCAGGAGGGTGCGATCCTGCTGGACGGCCATGACCTGCGGGATTACCGGATGGCGGATCTGCGGTCGGCCTTCGGCGTGGTGCTGCAGGATACCGCCCTGTTCGGGGAGAGCATCCGCGACAACATCAGCTACGGAAAGGAAAACGTCCCGCTGGAAAGCATCCGTAAGGCCGCCGTACAGGCCGGAGCCGACGCCTTTATCCGCAGGCTCCCGAAGGGGTATGACACCGTGCTGACCCAGGGCGGCGCGGAGCTGAGCCAGGGGGAACGCCAGCTTCTTACCATCGCGAGAGCGCTTCTTTCCGATGCGCCCATCCTGATCCTGGATGAAGCCACAAGCTCCGTGGATACGGTGACGGAGCAGCATATCCGCCGGGCCATGGACACGGCCGCCAGGGGAAGGACCTCCTTCCTGATCGCCCACCGGCTGTCCACCATCCGGGACTGCGACCTGATCCTTCTGATCGAGGACGGGAAGATCGCGGAAAAGGGAACGCATGAAGAACTGATGCGTCTGAACGGAAGATATGCGCAGATGTACCGGACGCAGATGGGAACCGCAGGATGAGGCCGCTTTTTCGCAGCCTCATTCTGCGGATGACGGAGGTTTTTCAGATGTCCAGCTTCATGTCCCCCGGCCTGATCCAGCCCTGTCTGCGCATGAATTCCGAGATAAGAAAAGCCAGCAGGGCGGGCAGGAGAAGGTGCATGAAAAGGATCTGGATGAGAACGGACGCGGGAGACTGTCCGCTCTGCGTCATGGTCTGAAAGGCCATGATCTGTCCCACCAGGCCGCAGGTCCCCATGCCGGAGCCGGTGGCATTGTTGGTCATGGAAAGCAGACAGGTGGAGACCGGGCCGAGAACGGCGCTGGTTATGATGGCGGGAAGCCAGATGACCGGCCGGCGGATGATGTTCGGCATCTGCAGCATGGAGGTGCCCAGCCCCTGCGCGGCAAGCCCGCCGATTCCGTTTTCCCGGAAGGAGGCGACGGCAAAGCCGATCATGTTGGCAGCGCAGCCCACTGCCGCGGCCCCTGCGGCGATGCCGCTCAGATTCAGGGAAATGCCGATGGCGGCGGAACTGATGGGAAGCGTCAGGGCGATCCCCATGAGGGCGGATACGATGATCCCGGCCCAGAAGGGCTGCTGCACCGCGCCCCAGTTGATCAGGTCTCCGATCCGGGCCATGAAGGCGGCGATGGGAACGCCTGCGGACAGGCCGGCGATGGCTCCGGTACAGATGGTGGTGATGGGAGTCACCAGGATGTCCACCCTGGTTTTCCCGGAAACAAGGCCGCCCAGCTCCACGGCCAGATAGGCGGCCACAAAAGCGCCCAGCGGTTCGCCCACGCCCGCCAGGGTAAACACGCCGTCTGAAAGCAGCGTGCCGGCGGTGATCTCTTTTGCATAGGCGCCGATCATGCCTGCGGCGGCAGCGGATACGGACACCAGGGCGCTCTGCCGGAAGCGCGCCGCAACGCCGACGCCGATCCCGGCTCCGGTCAGCTTCTTTGCCACGGCTGCGATGACGATGAGATATCCGCCGACGGCTCCCCCGATCAGAGTGCCGATCTGCTCCAGGATCGTGCCCACCAGCAGCGTGGCGAACAGTCCCTGGGCCATCCCGGAAAGCCCCTCGATGAATATCCGGCTGCACAGCTTCTTTGCTTTCTCCATACTGAACTCCATTTCCGCATCCCGGCGGACGAAGATCCCGCCGCCGGATCGTATGCTGTTGTGATATGACAAGACACCTGTCTTGTCACTTTACAGCACAACATATCATATCACTGCGGGGAGAGCAAGTATTTTTTGCAAAAAAGCGCCTGTTCGATGGCATCCAGCGTTTTCTCATCGGCAGCCTCCACCGTATGGTAGTGAACGCCGTCGGTCAGCGTGCAGAGCGGTCTGGTGCGGCATGCCCGGAACCGCTCCAGAAAAGCGGCCACATCCTGACGGCAGGAAAGTCCCAGATCGGCGCGGATGGTCCCGTAGACAGGATGGGGAATGAGCACGTCCAGCACCCGGCCCCCCAGATCCACGATGGCATTCAGTTCATCCTCCATCTGTTCGTCCGTGTGAGAGACCGGAAAGCACCGGGTGCAGCGCGGAACGGGCGGGCAGTAGAGCAGGTATCCCCTGGCGGTGGAGAGGATCTCCTGCTTCCCCGCACGGAGCAGGGCGATATCGGAAACGATGATCTGCCGGCTGACGCCCAGCTTTCCGGCCAGCGCCGAACCGGACAGAGGCGTCTCGTTTTCCTTCAGCATTTTTAAGAGCTTTTCCCTTCTGGTCTGTCCGTCCATTCGTTTTCTCCTTCTCTTTTCGGCCGCCGTCTGGCGGCATTGGTTTTGAGTCAGTATAGCACGAAAATGGTTTATATAAAAGAGTTCCATGACTTCCCGGCGGAACGGGGATGCTTTACAAGTTACTTTTCACGGGGCAGGGGACCAGACGGAATATTCCATGAATTTGTGCAGGAAAACATTTCGCAGAGTCTTCCACAGAACTTTTTTCTTTGCCACTATGTCAAGTGATGAATTCAGGAAGGGCAAAAAAATACTCCCTTTCCATTTGAAAAGGGAGTTGAATAGAGAATTAAAAAGCCTTATAGAGCATAACTTCATCCGCCGTCGGCATCGGTGAAGCTGCCGGCCCTATATTGAGAAAATGATTTGCCAAGAACGAAGCTCAATTAAAGTGCTGAAGCGCAACGGAAAGCTGCGATTCAATCTCTCTTTATTTTTTTCAGGCGCATATACTTTAGTAAACAGAGCGAAACAATTAAGATAACCGGGAAAACGCATGCCGCAAGCATTCCGGCTTTCATGTTGTCGCCTGCGTTTTGTGTAATAACGCCTATGGCGGCAGGGCCAATTGATGCG
>CALWGL010000010.1 GCA_944380025.1 uncultured Lachnospiraceae bacterium | reverse complement strand
TGACAGTAGGTCGGAGAGATCAGAAGGAACTGAGCGTTCGGGCTTGCCGCCTTCAGCAGCTCCATCGCGTTATACAGCGCTCCCGTATATCCGTGCGGGTCATAGGTATCCCCGCCATCCACCGCGATCGGAGCCCCCGAAAAGTAATCGTTCAGCCCGTACGCGATGATATAATAGTCCACCTCAGCGGGATTCACATTGCGGATCACGCCGCCGGCCGGATAGCCCTCCAGGAAGTTGGTGCTCACCAGGCCGCGCATCACATAAGCCATTCCCGTCAGGGAGGTGGAATCCCAGGTATCATAGTTCACGTCCGACTCACCGGGCTTCAGCGTGGCACGGGTTCCGCCGATGGCACAGTTATAAACGTTCGCGTCCATATAGTCTGCCAGCTGGGCTGCAATGCCCGTCTCGCTTCTGTCCATATCCCAGATACTGTCGCCGAACACCACGATATTCAGCTTCTCCTCCGGAGTCTCCTGCGCGGGCTGCGTCTCCGCCTCCCCTTCCGTCTCGCCCGGCTGCTGGGTTCCTTCCTGCGCGGCGCTCTCCGGCTCCGCTTCCGCGGTATCCTGCGTGCCCGTGTACTGATGCAGCTGGTTCCTCAGCGCCTCGTTTTCCGCGAGCAGCTCGGCGATCTGCGCCTGCAGTTCGGCAACGGTGCCTTCTCCTCCGGCCGCGTTCTGGCTCACCGCCGTCCCTTCCTCCGAAGACGTTCCTGTTCCCGCGGCGTCTTCCCCGGAGCATGCCGCCAGCAGCAGAGCCGCCGTCAGGATCAGTACCATTATCAGACTGAACTTTCTGTTCCGCCGTTTCATATCCTTCCTCCTCACTTTTTCATCATTCCGGTTTTCCCCCCGCAGCTTACAGTATATTCCAAAGTCCGCGGACATGCAACGGACTTCATAAAATCTTAAGCGCTTTATTCTTATTTTTTCCGTCTTTTTACTGTTCTATTCCTCTATTTTCTCCTGCGCGGAGATCTCATACAGCCGCGTCTCAAAGTCCCGCCTCTCCTTCACGCCGAGATTGTGCAGGATCAGGCCGGAAAACACGGACTGGATCGCCGCCAGCTCCACGAAGCCGCAGACGATCAGCGTCGGGAACTTGTCCACCATGCCGGTCTCCAGAAAGGCGATCAGCACCGGGATGAAAAAGGCCGCCGAGATTACGGTAAGAAGCACCGCCAGGCCGGCGAAAAAGGCTAACGGCTTATACTGCCGGAACATCCGAAGGATGGTGCCGAGCACCCGGATGCCGTCCGAGTAGGTATTCAGCTTGGATTCGCTCCCCTCCGGCCGGTCCCTGTAGTCCACCACCACATTGTCCACCTGCATGTTGTTGTACACCGCGTGGATCGTCATCTCCGTCTCGATCTCAAAGCCCTTGGACAGCACGGGAAAGCTCTTGACGAACTGATAGCTGAAGGCCCGGTATCCGGTCATGATATCCTGGATCTCGGAATGGAACAGCAGGTTGATGCTCTTTTTCACCAGGCTGTTCCCCATGTTGTGGAAGGGCCGCTTGTTTTCTTCATAATAAGTGGAAGACAGCCGGTCTCCCACCACCATGTCGGAATCTTCCAGAAGGACCTTGTCCGCCATCTGTCCCGCACACTCCAGGGGATAGGTATCGTCCGCGTCCACCATGATGTAGCACCGGGCGTCGATCTCCCGGAACATCCGCCGGATCACGTTCCCCTTTCCCTGCTTTCTCTCCCGGCGCACCACAGCGCCTGCCTTTTCGGCAAGCTCAGCGGAGCGATCCGTGGAATTGTTGTCATACACATAGACCACAGCCTCCGGAAGGGCATTTTTCGCATCCCTTACCACCTTTTCAATGGTCTTCTCCTCATTGTAGCAGGGAATCAGCACCGCAATTTTGTCCATTTTTTCCTCCATGCCGAAGCGTTTTACGCTGAGGCACGCGCGCCGAACCTCCAGTTCGGCGCTGCGATAACGGGATTTGCGACGCTTCGGCGCAAATCCTGATTGAAAAATGCGCTATCGAGCGCATTTTTCAATCTTTCCTCCATGCCGGAACGGTCTGTACTGAGACGCATGCAGCGCCCTGCGCTCCGGCCATTAAAAGCCCTGATAAATAAACTCCGCCGCGCTGTAGTCCGGCCCGTAGTTTCCCAGCAGGATCACGTAAAAGAGCAGCGCGTACCAGATCAGCCAGCGCACAGGAAGCCGCTTCCTCCCGATCCGCTCCCGGACGGAACCCTTCTCCTGCAGCAGGGAAACCGCAAGCAGCATCAGCAGAGAGACCGCCGCGATGGTGAACTCGATCCAGTCCAGCCCCAGCGTGAAGACGGATCCGTTCACCAGAATGCCCGGATTAAAGACGGATACGGAAAGCCCCAGCATACGCCAGGCGTCTGTCACACTGTCCGCCCGGAAGAAGACGAAGCCGATGTTCACAAGGAAAAAGGTGCGCAGCACCCGCAGGCCGTCCACCCATTTCGCCTTCGGGTCGATCCCGAACCTTTCCATCCCCTTCGCGTATACGGGGCCGAGCAGCTCCCCGCAGACGATATAGGCCCAGTGCAGAAGGCCGGAGCCGATCACATACTTCCAGTCTCCGCCGTGCCACACGCCCACGGCGAACCACAGCAGGAACATCCCCGCGAAGGTGGTCAGCTGCTTTCCTTTTTTCTTCCCGAACCTGGCGCGGAGCTCCTTCCCCAGCCGGGCAAACAGGGCGGAGCGCAGGATCGGATAGAACACGTATTCCTTCATCCACACGCCAAGGGTGATGTGCCACCTGCGCCAGTATTCGGAGATGGTCCGGGAAAAGAAGGGCCGTTCAAAGTTCTCCGGCAGCTTCAGCCCGAAGGTCTGGGAGATCCCCAGGGAAATATCCATCCCGCCGGAAAAATTGGTATAGAGCTGGAAGGCGAAGGCCACGGTCCCGATCCAGATGTACAGCCCCGGATACTGCCCGTAATTCCCGTAGACCGTATCCACGATCTTTCCCATCCGCTCCGAGATCACCAGCACCTTGAAAAAGCCCCACAGCATCCGCTGCATCCCCCTGGTCACCTGCACATAATCGAAGGGATGGGGGACAAAAAACTGATCCCCGTCCTCCCGGAAGCGCAGGATCGGCCCGGAAAGCATGCAGGGAAAGAACATCCCGTACAGGGCAAGCTTTCCCGGATTTTTCAGGGGCTTTGCGATCTCAAAGTATACGTCCGCCACATAACCGATGAGCGTGAGGGAATAATAGGAGATCCCCAGCGGAACCAGCCAGTTCAGCCCGTGCAGCAGCTCCCCTTCCCGGAAGAGGGATGCGATCCCGTTTGCCGTATTGATGCCGAAATTGATGTACTTCAGCAGAAACAGCGCGCCCACGTTCACAAGGATCACGGCGATGAGCGCCCGCCGGCACTTCCTCTGCGGCTCCTCTCCCGGATCCTCCCCGGCCTCCCTGCGCGCCTTTGCCCGCGTTCTGACCCGAACCATCCGCCGGATCCCCGCATGACAGATAAGCACAGCCGCAAGGGGATAGAAAACGAGAAAGCCGTTGTCCGAAAAAAGGTAATAAAGAATACTGGCCAGGAGGAGGATCACCCACTGGCCCTTCTTCGGCACGATATAATAGAGCAGCAGCACAAGCGCATAGAAAAGCAGAAAATAAAAGGATGTGATGCTCAAGGTTTCCGTTCCTTTCCTTCCCGGATGCTGTCCCGCCCCTGCGGGAAGGCCGTCAGTCGATCTGGCTTAAGATGATATCCACCATCTCTCCCACGTTCTTCATGGAAACCACCTGTCCCATGCTGAACTTCACGCCGAATTCCTGTTCCACAGCGGCGATCAGGTTGATATGCTCCAGAGAATCCCAGCCGTCCACATCCTCGGACGTGGTCTCATCGTTCACTTCGATGCTCTCGTCGTCAAACACATCCTGAAACACGCCGTTTAAGGTTTCGTATACTTCTTCTCTTGTCATGATTACCTCTTTTCCTGCGGCCGCAGGCCGCATTTCATTAAAGTAGGAAACGGCAAAGCCGTTTTCCGCCTCTTTTTCTCATTTTTCTGTCTCGATATAATGGTTTTGGTTCTCATACCGCTCCGGGATAACAAACCGCCATACGGATCCGGCCTCATCCTCCCGGATCTTCTCAAAGCCCTGCAGCCCGTAGAAATCCCGCACCATGCCGTTCTTCGCCGTGGGATAATAGTAGCCGAAGATCGTCCGGATGCCGCGCTCCCGGCACTTTTCCACAAGCACATCCATCATGGCATACTCCATGTCCCGCTTCAGGACGCGGCAGCTCATCAGCCACAGATCCAGATGCAGGGCCCTGCCGGACGAAGCGCCAGCCGGAACGGACGCGGCACTGTCCGGGGCAGCCGCAGCGCTGTCTGAAGCGGGTGCGGCATCATCCGAAGCGCCGGCCGCTGCGCCGTCCGGCCCCTCATGGCCGATCAGGACGCTCACCACGCCGTTGTCCCCGAATTTGTCTTCCAGCTTCCCGTACAGGGTGATGCAGGACGGATCCTGCGCCGCCTCCTCGATCTGCGTCTGGGTATAGCGCCTGGTGGTCAGATTGAACTGATTGCTCTTATTGGTCAGCTGGGCGATCCTGGCCATATACAGCGGCTCAAAGGGACGGATCACCGCTTTCATATGCAGGGATTCCAGATACGCGCCGTAGTCCGTGAAGCTTGCCTGCTCAGCCGCCCGCAGGGCGTTTGCCCGGTACATCTCATTTCGCTTTCTGTCGTCCTCGGAAAGGGAGGTCACCTCAAAATAGCCGTTGTGGTCCAGCACGCGGATGTACTGCTCCGGCGAACCCAGCTCCGGAACCGCCACGCCCTGCGCCTGCGTACGGACGATCTCCCGCTCCGCCGGATTGTCGTCCGCGAAGACCAGACTGTCAGGCAATATATTCAGCCCGGCCGCAATTTTCAGAATATTCTCACTTTTTGGCTCCCAGTTCGCCTTTATCAGAATAAAGTCATCCGGCCTCAGCACGCCGTCCGGATGATTCAGACCGGCAAGCGCGTTTTCCTCCTCATTTTTGGAGTCCACGTTCAGCATGACGCCGATGTCCTTCAGGGACTTCACATAGGACTGAAATTCCGAATACACCTGACCCATGGAGGTTTCCTGCCCGATCTGCAGGTTCTCCACCCCGTCGTCCCCCACGATGCCGCCCCAGAGCGTATTGTCCAGATCCAGCACCAGGGACTTTTTATTTTTCCCGAAAATGGACTTGATGATGTTGGAAACGTTCAGCGCCAGCCACGGAATGGCCTTCAGGCACAGGGAGTACTTGTACATGTGCCAGTAAAAAGGATCCGACCAGGCGTCCAGCCCGTAGGCCGCGGCCTGATAACAGATGTCGTTGAGGAAAAAATTCTCCGTATTCGCGGCATACTCCGCGAACCTTTCATTGAGCCGCCGCACAAAGGCCGTCCGGCCGCCGGGATTCACCCCGTCCTGATTGCCAAGAAGCCGGTAAAAGGGCTCCTCCATATTGTTCTGGATCACAGGGCAGTTCCATTTTTCCCGGATCCGCTCCCACATCGCCCGGAAATGCCCGAACTGCTCTTCCAGCGCCGCGTCCGCCGCCGCCCTGTCCCAGCCGGGCGCGGGCCAGTTCGTGATATTCCGGTTACTGGTATGGACATAGATGATATCCGGATGAAAAGCGTCCAGCTCCTCGTTTCCAAACATGGCGTCCTGCCAGTACTGACCGTATTCCGACTCATAAAACACCGGCTCGATCCCCTGGTCCAGAAGGAACAGCTCCAGGATCCGGATCACGTCATGGGTGGTGCTCCCTCCAAGGACGGCGATACGCTTTTTTATCCGGGCCGAGCCGTCCGCCAGAAGTTCCTTTCGGATATGCTTTGATTTCTTCAGAATATATTCCGGGTCAAAGGGGTATTCCAGATCTTTCCGCATGAGACTCTCCTTTACTTCGCCCTTTAGCATACCACATTTCCCCATGGGCCGCAATTTAATATTCCGTCCACCCTTCCCGGGGCACGCCGGACACGCTGTCAAACCCATAATAGGACGCGTAGGCCACGTTCACCCAGTAGCCCGGATCCTCCTGAATGTCGGAATTGTACCCGTCGCTGTACTTTGTCTCGAAATCCGGACGGAGCATGGGAACGGTCACATCCCTCACGCCCTCCTGCGCCTTCTGCGTCAGATACACGTCCCGCTCGTTATATTCCCGATAGATCCTCGCCAGGTTGGCCCCGCTGTCCATGTAGGCAAAAAACATGAGCAGCGTCAGCACACAGATCAGCCCTGTTTTCAGGCTGGCAAAAACTGCTTCCTTTCCTTCCACGTCCACAAAAAACTGGACCACAGCCACGGTGAGGAACACGCCCGCGCCGAAATAGGCCCTGGCCTGCGGTTCCGGCGCAAGCACCAGGGCATAGCAGGTGGCAAGAAAGACGAACGACCACACCAGGCCGTTCCGGGAACAGGCCCACACCGCCTTCCAGCTTTTTTTCTGGTAACAGACGACAACAAAAAGCAGGAGACCGATGATCAGAAGGATCAGAAAATTCTCCCGCACCGCCAGCGTGATCTTCTGAAACCGGGCCATATAGCCCAGCAGGCCGGAATGCTCCTCCTCCACCACTGCCGCCCTGGCGGCGTTCCCGGGCGCAAGCACCATAAGAGCGAGACCGATGATATTTCCGATCAGTCCCGTGATCATCCACAGCTGCAGGAGACGCCCGCCCTTTTTCGCTCCGTCTGCACCCTGTTTTCCGCAGCCGGAACCGCCTGTTTTCTTCTCATACAGATACAGTCCCAGACACAGAAGCGCCATCAGCAGGCCGCCGCCGGAGGAATTCTCATTGCACCACCCGGCAAGCAGTCCCAGGACCGGGAGAAAGGCCGCCCACAGGACGGGATGCGCCGGGCCGGAGGAAGCCCCCCGGCCGGATAAAGCGCCAGCGCCGGCCGAAACTCCCGCGCCGGACAGAGCCGCAGCGCCGGCCGAAACTCCCGCGCCGGATAAAGCGCCAGCGCCGGACGAAGCTCCCGCGCCGCCGGCCAGCTTCAGCCCGTGACGGTACAGGGTGACAAACCCCATGATGAGGACCGAACCCCACAGATAATTGCAGGCCCCTGTCTCCCACAGCACGGTCTGGCGGAACACCACGCCGAACATCCACAGAAGCAGATTGATCAGAAGGTATACCGGCGTATCATATTTTTTCTTATGCTCCACGTTCTGATAGATCAGCAGAGTGAGCAGCACAAACGCGGCGGCATTCGCCACGTTGAACACCATTTTGTCCGTCAGCAGGAAAAACCGCAGGATCATATGGCACACCGAACGTCCCGTCCAGGTCATATACTGCGTATATTCCTGCGCGAACAGCTCTCCGATGGACGCCGCTTCCGAAACCGTTTTGGAATAGAACAGATCGTCCGTCATCAAGGGGGTCAGCACGTTAAAAATAAAGATCAAAAGCCAGGCCGCCAGCACCGACAGAAGAAAAAGCAGCCGCCCTCCCTTGCCGCCGTCTCCCGTCCGCATCTGCTTTTCCGGCTTCTGTTTTTCTGTTCCCTTCATCGCAAATCCTCTTCCGTCAGAGACATGACCGCCTGATACTCCGCGCGCCGCCCATCTGACACATGAAACCTGTTCGCTCCCTGATTGCCAAACTCCTCTCCCAGCTCCTTCGGAAGCACCGTTCCGGGGTGGAACAGGATCTCCAGGCTGCGTCCACGCCTGTCCGCCCGCTCCTTCATGGCGGGAAGCAGCCGCTTCACCCGGGCCTCGTCCATCTGCCCGCTCATCACCAGCCCCCAGAGAAACATGGGCGGCGTTTCCTTCTGCCAGGACGGGTGGTTTCGCACCACCGTTTTTTCCATGCCGGGCGCAAGGAAATTCAGGATCAGATTCTTGATCCCGTTCACGGGCCGGAACGTCCTCCACAATCCGGGCGTTTTCAGAAACGGCAGGATCGGCTCCTTCGTCACCCGGATGTATTCTGTCGTGTAATGCCGTTCCACGATCACCTCCAGCAGAGCCCAGTATACCACCGGGATCATCTGGGTGTGCTGGTGCCCGTCAAACCGCAGGGGCAAGCGCGTCCCGAAGACCTTCCGAAACCGCTCCGTCTGCGCGGCGATCTCCGCCTTTAATTCCTTCTTTAACGGCAGAAACAGCTTCGGCGTATAATTCCATTTAAACAGGGTTCCCCAGCTGATATTGAAGTACCCCTTCTCATCCACCAGATGGGGCACCTCCGCCGGATCCGCCGCGCAGTGCCCTTCCATAAAATTCAGATGCACCGTCAGCCGGGGCTTTTTCGGAAGGCTGTCATATTCCGCCTTCAGCTTCGCCGCGTATTCCTCATAACAGGACATATTGGTCAGGATACTGATCCCGTCCAGCTTTCCCGCCCGCAGGCAGGAAAGGATGTCCTCTGAGGAATGGGGCGATATGGCATAATCATCGGCATGGATCTCGATCCGGGGCATGGCTTCCTCCTGCATCATTCCGTCTTTTCCCGTTCACACGATTCCCGGTCACACATTTCCCGGTCCCCGCAGCTTCCCTCTTTCCAGATAAAGGACTCCACAATATATCTGGGACGCGCCTTCGCTTCCAGATAAATCTTTCCCACATATTCTCCCACGATCCCGAGGGAAAAGATCGTCAGGCCTCCCATCAGGAGCGAAACCACCAGAGACGTGGTATAGCCCGGAACATTCCTTCCCAGGAACCAGTCCGCGATGCAGTAAATGATCATCACGACACTGAATACGCTCACCAGAAATCCGAGGATGGTGATCAGCTGGATCGGCCGGGTGCTCATGGAGGTGATCCCGTCCGTGGCCAGGGTCAGCATCTTGCGCAGGGTATATTTGGAGGTTCCCGCTTCCCGCTCCTTTACGTCAAAATAGACCACATCAGACGCAAAGCCCATGGTGGGGATCAGCCCCCGCAGGAACAGGTTCACTTCCTTATATTCTGCCAGCGCGTCCAGCGCCTTTTTGGAAAGCAGACGGTAATCCGCATGATTGCTCATCACGTTGCAGCCGAGCAGATGCATGAGTCCGTAAAAAGCGCCGGCCGTCATCTTCTTGAAGAAGCCGTCCGTATTCCGGTCATTCCGGATGCCGTACACGATCTCGCAGCCGGCCTGATATTTTTCCAGGAACCGGTCCAGCGCTTCAATATCCTGCTGCAGATCCGCGTCGATGGTGACCGCGATGTCCGCATGCTGCCTTGCCGCCATCATGCCGGCAAGAATGGCGCTCTGATGCCCGTAATTGCGGGAAAAGCTCAGACCCGCGAAAGCCGGATCCGCATCGCACAGACCGTGGATGATCTGCCAGGTCTTATCCCGGCTGCCGTCGTTGACAAGAAGGATCCTGCTTTTTTCCGAAACCTTTCCTTCCCGCATCAGCCTGTTCAGTTTTTCCCGCATCACCTGCGCGCTGTGAGGCAGAGCCTCCTCTTCATTATAGCAGGGGACGACGAGATAGAGGGTGTTGGGTCTGCTGCTCATCTTTCTTCTCTCCCTTGGTAAAATCCGTTCGCTTCTGACCGGCATGCCGGGGGAGCGCATACGCTCCCTGCCCGAAGCCTGCCGCAAATCGCTACAATCATAGCATTCCCGTGAAGGAGCGTCAAGTGCGCGGGAATCCTAAGTCCCTTCCCGGTCGATCTCCACCACGCTGTCTTTTCTGTAAAAATCCCGCACCACCGTATTGGTCCAGCTGTCCGGATCCTTCAGCACCTCCATGTGCATCAGAGGCCCCTGGTCCGCATTCATGGCCGGGAGCTGCGCGTTCCGGATCGAATCATCCAGGAGGATCGCCCTGCGCTCTTCCATCTGGACCCGATAATCATCGGCCTGTCCGCTTAAGATATATTCCGCGCACACAAAAAACGTGGTATCCCTCACCGTACTTCTGTACAGGACCAGAACTCCCGCGCAGATCAGCGCTCCCGCTGCCGCAAGGCAGACACGCCTTCTGTTTCTGCCCGCATCCTTTCCCTGCATCTGCTTTCTTTCCCGAACCTTCTCCAGACGGCTGTGAAGCCATCCGAGAACATAGGCAAGAGAAGCTGTCATCGTCAGGACAAACACCTGAAAAACCGTGTTGGGCACTCCGCCGGAAAGCTCCGTTCCCGCATAGATCCCGGGGGAAAACATGGCGCAGTAAACACAGAACATCGCCGCCGCAAACAGCCCGGGAAGCCGGTACGCAGACCCTTCTTTCCGCCTGCTCAGCTCCATCCAGATGATCCCGGCCGCCGGGACCATGAGCAGGAACATCAGCGGCTTTTCTCTCAGATAGTCCCCCACCGTCAGGATCCCCTGCCGAAAGGACTCCATAATGGCAGAAGCCGCCCTGCCCGCGCTGACTCCCAGGTCCTCCCCTCCCCTGACCTGATTTCCCGGCGCCAGAAGGCTGATCACAAGCCCGGCCATCTCCGCGGCGACCGGAATCAGCAGCCAGAGGGACCTGCGGTGCTTCCGTCCGTACAGGATCCAGAGATAAACGATCCCGATCGGAGCGAGAAGGGCAGCCAGATAACTGGCGCCGCCAAGACATCCCATGCACAGGAGGGAAAGCGCCAGATACCTCTTCTTTCCCGTATCCATATACAGCCCGGAAACCGTAATGGCCGCCAGAGCCAGGAAAAAAGGGACCACATAGTGGGCAGCCCCGTTATACCAGAAAATAGCCGACTTTGTGCTTGGCACGAACTGGATCAGGATAAAAAGCACCAGACAGTCCAGCGCCAGAAAGCCCGTCCGGCTGTAGCCTGCTTTGCGGACAAAAAAATAATGTCCCGCAATGCTCACCCCGGCCACAGTCAGCCCGATCATCAGAAGCGGGACGACCCAGTAGGCATCCGGAGAAAAAACCTCCGGCTGAAGCGTGAACAGAAAAACAGAAAACCACGTTCCCTGCCACCCCGTATAATAATTTTTCACCGTCCGGACCGCCGCGCGGAACACCTCCGCCAGGGAATGCGTATCCAGCCATGCCGCATGGGTCAGCGTCCCGTATCCGAAATCATCCCCTGTGGCATGCGCATATCCCGTCAGATACAGCACGGGGACCAGTCCGGCCAGAAAAGCCAGCACGCAGACCGCCGCCGCCCACTTTTTCCCGTTTCCGTTCCATGTCATTTCCGTCTTCTCCCATTTTCCATCTCTGTTTCTATCAAAATATCATCTTCACCGGCCTGCGTCAAGATTTTCCACCCGGGGTAAGAGGGACGACGATTTCAACACGGGTTCCCGCAGCGGAACTCCTGATATTCAGCTGATATTTTTCCTTAAACAGAAGCCACAGCCGCTTATTCAGATTAAGCAGCCCCATATGTCCGCTGTCCGGCGATTCATGTGCCAGGATCTGTTCCTTAAGCTGTTTCAGCACATGAGCCGGGATCCCCTGCCCATAATCCTGTACTGAAACATACAGCGTTTCTTCTCTCTGGGACAGGGAAATATCTATCATGATCTCGCTTTTCAGGGTTTGATAGCCATGCTGTATGCAGTTTTCAACCAGGGGCTGTATCAGAAGCTTGGGAATACGGAACGAATCATCGATCTCTTTCTCCTCCAGCTTTATATGGATTTTTTCCCCGAACCGATTTTCCAGGATGGATATGTAGCATCTCAGATTTTCTATCTCTTCATCAAGCGAAACTATCCTGGTCGGATTTCTCAGCGAATACGACAGGATAGACGACAGATCCTCTATCATCCTGTTCACATCATTGGGCCCCTTTGTCAGTTCTATTGCTTTCCAGTTTAAAGTATGAAGCGTATTAAATATGAAGTGCGGATTGATCTGCGCCTGCAAAGAGGTCAGTTCCAGGATCCGCATGGCATAATCCTTTTCTTTTATCTGTGCCTTATAATACTGATTCTCAATAAAAGCCGTGAGGATCTTCTTGATCAGAAGATTGTACGAATCCATATTCTGAGAATAGCTGTCCAGAAGGCTGCTGCTGTCCGCCGCATTCAGAATGTTCATGATCGTGTGCAGCGTGCCGCTGTTTTTCCGGGATATCCTGATGAGCAGAGGGATCTCCAGTGAAATAAACAGGATCAGAAAGGCGATTATCGTACCGATCAGCATATAAGTATAACTGTAGAAGGAACGCACAGGAGTGATCAATGTATACTCCCAGTCAAAATAGAGCGCCTTTTGGGTCTGAGCCACATATCCGGCAGGAAATTTCTCAGCCTTCTGCAGCGTCCCCGCATCTCCGGCCGAAAGTATTATCTCATCCGCTTCGTTTCTGATGATAAAGGCCTGTTTTTGATACGTAAGATTTTGAGAAAGGATCTCTTTCAGCGCAGAGGCATTCAGATTTATTACCGCCACCGAATTGCCTTTGCTGTCCAGCGGAAGGAAAACCGTGATGCAGGGCTTATACGAATTTGCGATATCATACTGACTGACGCGCCGTCTGACCGTCCAGACCCTGGCAGGAGCATCCTGTTCCTGATACAGGCTGTACCATTCCGTATCATTATAGTTATACAGGCTGGAATACGCGGACAGATTCGAGGAAGAGATAAATCTGCCGTTGTCATTACGATAATACAGGTACATGGAAATGATATAGGGATTTGCATTTTCTGACGCAAGATAGGAGTTGATGATATTCAGGGCCTGCCTGGAAGAGTATGTCTGCTTTTCTTCCCTAAGGAGCCGCTTGATCGTCATTTTCAGATACGGACTGGTCTGATAATGCAGACGCTGCATATTGATCTGCGTCTCCAGAAGGTCAACGATGCTGGCATTTTGAGACAGCAGAGCCTGACTGGACTGTACAACGTTCTTCTGCGTATGGACATATACGATGCCGCAGGAAAGAAGCCCGAGAACGGTCAGGAAGAAAAGCGGCAGAAGAATATACTGGATCATGTTCCTTCTCAGGATCTGATGCATCGTATGGTTAATATGTTTTTCTGAAATCTCTGGGGAGCGTTCCATAATATCGCTTAAATGCTCTTGAGAAGGCCTTTGCATCTGTGTAACCCACCATTTCTGAAATTTCCTGAATCTGGTATCTCGAATCGCTCAGCAGCTCTTTCGCCTTTTCCATCCGGATCTTCAGCAACGCATCGGAAAAATGACAGCCTGTATTCGAGTAATAATACGTACTGAGATAGCTGCTGTTCATATTCAGATGAGAAGATACGGTATTCAAGGTCGCGCATTGATAATTCTCAGCCAAATACTGATCGATCATCTGAACCACTCTGTCTTTCGGGGAATCGGAGACTGCCGGCCGAAAGGAATCCTTCGCTTCCAGATCCAGTTTCTCTCTTAATTTCTGAAATACAGAAAGCAGCTCTTCATATTTCAGCGGCTTGACCAGATATTCATATACCCCATATGATAATGCTTTCCTGGCATATTCAAAATTCTGATGCGCGCTCAAAAACACGATCGTACACCTGATTCCTTCTTCATGGACGGCTTTTGCCAGTTCCAGCCCATTCAGATTCGGCATTATAATGTCGCAGAAAAGCACGTCTGCCGGATTATTCCGCAGATATTCCAGCGCACGAAGTCCGTCATTAAACTGCGCAGACACCGTAAATCCCAGCCTGGCCCATGGAAAATATTCAGCCAATGCTCTTCTTGAATTTCCTTCATCATCAACGAGAACCAACTTATACAAAATATCATCCTCTATTCCGGAGTTCATTATTGTTAATTTTTGCCAAAAAACTTCTTCTTTTTTATTCAAAAGCATTATAACATGCTCATTTTTGATTTACAATCAGCATCCAAATAATTGACACTTTTTCAAAAAAAAGCGAATTATCTGTAAATTTTGCATCTTTTTATAGAAAAAACAGAATAATCATTCTCATCCCTTTCTGCTATGATAAAGCCATCAAAAACAAAGGAGGGTTCTTATGGGAAAAAGAATTTTTTCGATCCTGATCATTATCTCCATGCTCCTGTCGGCATGCGGGAAACCGGCCGCGGAAGAACCGCCAGGCAATACCGAAAGCACCCCGGCGGCGGCCGAAACGGCGGCGGCCTCATCCGCTGAAGAGGATATCTCGATGCGGTTCAGCTGGTGGGGGTCTGAGGAACGGCATGACGCAACGCTGAAAGCCATTGATCTCTACATGCAGGACAATCCCGGTATATCCATATCCGCAGAATACGGCGACTGGTCCAGCGCATACGAAAAGCTTGTCACCCAGCTCTCAAGCGGCACCGCGCCGGATATCATACAGATCAATTTCCGGTGGTATCAGGAACTGTATGAAAGCGGTTCTGTGGTTGACCTTAACACGCTGAGCGATCTGATCGATATGAGCGGATTCGACACGGAATTTCTGGCAGACTACTGCTCCTATCACGATGCGCTGATCGGGATACCTGCCGGAGTCTCCGGACTCTCGCTGCTTTACAACAAAGACTTTTTTGCCAGGCACAACATTCCCGAAGACACTGTCTGGACCTGGGACAACCTGCTCGAAACCGGACAGAGAGTGCATGAGGAAGATCCCAATGATTATCTTTTCGTGTGTGAATCCGGAGAACTCTGGCAGCTGCTGTTCGCCTATGTAAAGCAGCATCTGGGGAAACAGCTCATTGACGACGACTATACGATCAACGTGACTCCCGAGCTTTTTTCCGAAGCGTTTGCCTATGCACGGAAAATGGCGGACCTCGGTGTGACAGAGCCATTTGAAACTGCCACATTGTATACCAATGTTTCCAACGAAAATCCCAAATGGATCAGCGGAGAATTGGGCATGCAGCTTAAAACGATCGCTCTTATCGCCCGCTATCAGGAACTCGGGCTGGATTATGGAGTGACCACCCTTCCGACCTACGACGGCATGCTTGATTCCGGAGTGGATATCGAAGCGGGAACACTGTATGCGATCAACGCAGACAGCCCGTATATCGAGGAAGCGGCAGAATTTATCAACTGGATGATCAACGACGAAGACGCCATCCTGATACTTGGCGAAACCAGGGGCACGCAGCCGACGGAAAAAGGCAGAAATATCTTATCCGAAAACGGTATCGGAGATGAGCTCATTGCCGAAGCAGTCAGCATTGCGATGGAGAACGCCAGCCGGATCGTCAACAACAGCAACAGCCTGGATGCCGAATTCGAAGCGGCCTGGGAAAGCCTGATCGACAAAGTGATGCTGGGACAGATAACGCCTGAGGACGCCGGCACACAGCTCTATGATAATCTCGTTATGATCGTGGAAGATATGCAGTAAAAAGGAAGAAGAAACGCCGCATCTGCGCCCTGCTTCGCAGGTGCGGCAGGCTTCGGAACACAGGATCGAGGTGCTCTGCGAAATGAAAAAAAAGACCGGCAAAACGAATCTGATAAAACGATACGATAACTGGGGCGTTATCTTCATCCTGCCCTGGCTGATCGGCTTTCTGGTATTTCAGTTATACCCCTTAGCCATGGCGCTGTTTAACTCCTTTACGGATTACGATCCCCTCCGCGGACGCGACTGGGTCGGCCTGCGGAATTATATACGCATCTTCAAATCCGACCTGACCTTCCGGGAATCCGTAAGAACGACCTTCATCTATGTCCTGTTCAGCGTACCCGCAAAAATCATAACCGCTCTGCTGGTCGCCCTGCTGATGAACCTTCGCCTTAAAGCGATCAATCTGTTCCGGACGGTCTACTATCTGCCCTCCATCTTCGGCGGCAGCGTTGCGATTTCCATCCTGTGGCGTTTTCTCTTCAAAAGAGACGGGGTGGTAAACGGTATCCTGGCTCCGCTGAACATCCCGGGAATCGACTGGCTGGGAAATCCCCGGATCGCGCTGTTCACGGTCAGTCTGGTATCGGTCTGGCAGTTCGGATCGTCTATGGTCCTGTTTCTCGCTCAGTTAAAAAACATCCCCCCGGACCTGTATGAAGCAGCAAAGATCGACGGCGGCAATGCATTCCAGAGATTCTGGAACATCACCTTTCCCTCATTAACGCCCATTCTCTTTTTTAATATACTGATGCAGATGATAAATGCCTTCCAGGAGTTCACTCTTCCATTTGTTATAACCAACGGCGGTCCGTCCAACTCTACTTACCTGTTTTCCATGCTTATATACGATAACGCTTTTCGTTATCTGAAAATGGGTTACGCAAGCGCACTGTCCTGGCTTCTGTTCCTAACGATCATGATCATAACCCTTCTTCTGTTTAAAACTTCTGCCAGATGGGTTTTTTACGGGGATGGCGGATGATCATTAACCGGAAGAGACCCTGACAGCATAAAGGGAGACAAGAAATGAAAAAGAAGCTAATACATAAATGCATCGCGTACATCGTCCTTATTTTTTTCGGCTATATCATGCTGTTCCCGCTGCTCTGGCTGTTTATGGGGTCATTTAAGACGACCCATGAGATTTTGTACGATTCCAACTTTTTCCCCCATCAGTGGAGTCTGGACGGCTATATCAGCGGCTGGAAAAACGACTGGGAATACAATTTCGGAGTTTTTCTGAAAAATACGTTCTGTCTTGTTATTCCCACAGTGACGTTTTCCGTTGTTTCCTGCGTTCTGGTCGCCTATGGATTTGCCAGATTTGATTTCAGGCTGAAAAAGCTCCTGTTCTCCATCATGATCTCAACGCTGATGCTTCCCAACGCCGTGCTGGTCATACCAAGATATATGCTGTTCAATCAATTCGGCTGGCTGAATACCTATCTGCCGTTTTGGATACCCGCCATCTTCGCCACAACCCCCTTCCATATTTTTATGGTATATCAGTTTATTCGCGGGATACCCAAGGATCTGGACGAGGCAGCCCAGATCGACGGATGCGGCCCCTTGAGAATACTGGCGGAAATACTGATGCCTCTGCTGAAGCCGATCATTTTTTCAGTGGCTGTTTTTCAGGTGATATGGAACTGGAATGATTTTTTCAATGTATATATTTACATATCCGATGTGGGGAAATATACCATCTCCCTCGGCCTCAGGATGCTGATGGATGTGGAAGCGACCAGCGACTGGAATCAGATCATGGCCATGTGCATCGTATCCATAGCGCCATGTACACTTTTCTATTTCGCGATGCAGAAATATTTTGTAGAAGGAGTAACTTCGGCGGCGATCAAAGGATAAAAAAGGAGGAAACGCAAAATGGACAGATCCATTCCAAATTTCAGATACAGAGGGCTGGAGTTCCACAATGATCGGATGTGGAAGTGGGGAAGCGTGGCAAGAGCCCTGGATTTTATGGAAAAGTACGACATGAACATGCTCATCTTTCATCAGAACGATCTGCTGGACGCCATCGTACTTCCCCAAAAATACTTTTCAGAGGAAGAAATGTGGGAGTACTGGCCGGTAAGATACTGTACCGTCGATACCAGATGCACCTATATCAATAAAGTGATTTCCGAAGCCCGGAAAAGAAAGATTGACTTCTATTTTGAAGTAAAAGAAATCTGGTATCCGGAAAATATCCTGGAGAAATTTCCCGGTCTAAGAAACGAACAGGGACATATCTGCCCCACAGACCCCTTCTGGATGAGCTTTTTAGCAGAAAAAACAGAGGAACTGCTTCGGAAGGTTCCGGATCTGAGCGGAATCATCGTCAGCCCTGCCACAAGAGAAAGCAAGGTCTCCATTTCCGCCAACCAGTGTAATTGCCGGCGCTGCCAGAATACCACCGAAGACGCATGGTATGCCGCATATATCGAAACTCTTTACCGGAAGCTGAAAAAAGCCGGGAAACGACTGATCGTACGCGACTTCTCCTACTCCGTCCACTCACAGGACGCGCTTCTGAAAGCCTGCGAAGACATCGGAGATGACATTATCCTTGCGCTGAAATGCGTACCTCATGACTTCTGGCCAACTTTTCCGAACAACCCTGCCGTCACACGCCAAACACGCCTGGAAAAGTGGATCGAATATGACACCTGGGGACAATACTGCGGGCAGGGTATCCTCCCCTGTTCACTGATCGAAGATATCATATCCAGACACAGATTCTGTCTGGAAAACGGCAGCACAGGCATCTGGTATCGGACAGACTGGGAGGCTCTGGATGAATGCAGCAATTTTAATACGCTGAATATGGTCAACCTCATCGGAGCTACCATGCATGCGAAAGATCCTTCCTGCACGCCGGAGGAAATCTTCCGGGAATGGTGCCGCTATGGACTCAGCTCCGGATTGACAGAAGAATCTGTCATGCAGCCTCCGGTGATCCCTTCCGCTGATACGGCATGGGACACTCTCCAGACTTTTATGACCAGAGCCTATGAAATATTGATCAAAACCATCTATGTAAAGGGGCACGTATTTCAGTACAGTTCCCGATACCAGCATTCATACAGTGCCATAGAAAACGTCATGTGCGTCTGGCACAATCGCTCCGACTGGGATCCGGAAAGCGCACAGATCCTGGAAGCAACAGAAGAAAACTATCAGACGATCCTCAAAGAAAAGGAACAGGCTCTGAAAGAAGCCGAAACGCTTGCCGCCGCATTCGATTTTGCGTCTCTGGGTCTCCCGGAAGCATTTTCCAAAGAACTGAACCAGCTCCTTCTCCTGTATCCCATATACGCAGAGGGCTTCTGCTGGATGGCGAAAGTTTTCTTCGGCATGAGACTGTACCAAAAAAACCGCCGCAGGGATCTTCTCGAAAGAGTTCTCCGTGATAACGATGGCCTGAAAGATTTTGCCGGCAGGCTGGAAGCGTTTCTCCGGCAGCGTGACTATCCGTTTTATGTTCGCTGGATCATGGAACCTGACGAGCTGAAACGGCTGCATGCAGACATCTGCAGGCTGGCGGAAGAGGCCGCCGTGTGAAGGGCTTCCGGAAGCAGGGCCGCTCCCATTTAGAAGCTGATATGTTATCGTAGGTCTTGCTCAGCCTGTTTCTGACCGAATATTCAATGGTCATTGACAGCGACAGTGATACCATTGAGCATATTCAGAATATTGGCACTGGCTGTTCGGTTACCCGGACGTATAAGGTCGGGGACGGTGTCAAGAGCTTACTTGAAGATTTAAATGTGAATACGCTCTTCGGGCATATTGATGGGAACCCGGAGGATGTATTTGTTGATCCGCTTGAAAGCAGGGATTACAGCATCAGAGTGTTGACGCAAAGAGGAAAAGAGACGATCCTTCAGGGAACTTACGATAAAAAGGGCCTGCCGGATGATTGGGCGGAGTTTATCGACTCAGTGTTCGAGTTTTTGACCTTTTATGGCTGGGGAGAAATTATGAATCCTTCTGTGTACGGGAAAGTCCGCAGAACCAGCAGGGATATTATCTATTGCAGCGTCACCTTTCAAGAGGGATATAAGGACTACTATTACATAACGGACGACGATTCCATCGAAGTTGGAGATTTTGTGCTTGCTCCAGCCGGGGCGGACAATCACAAAGCGATTGTGAAGGTTGTAAAAAAGGAATATTTTCCAGAAGATAGAGTCCCCTTACCGCTTGATAAAACAAAGCATATTATCAGGAAGTGTACGGATGATGATTTTGATTTGATGGATTAGCGGAAGGGCTGTATGGGTTATTTGTAAGCAGGTAATCATCCGTTTTGAGTTTCCGTAAATTGTAATAGAAAGATAGATATGTTTTCCCAAAGTAGCAATCTGCCAATTTGTTGAGAGATCCGAAATGGCAGTATCCGAGGGTAGCGGCACTTTAATAAGCCTCGCCGGAACCGGACTTTGGGAAACATATTCTTTTATCTGTTCAAATGGTCAGCTTAAGGAGGCGTTGACGGTATGACGGACGTTTTATCCGGAACCATAGTCTGACGCCCTGCTTTGCATACGACAGTATGCCACAGATGCCTTTTGCCAGCTGGCAATAGCAAAAATATACTTTTTCCTTTATAGGATCCGCTTTTTGTATAATGACATCTGCTTTTTGCAGCGGAAATATTCTTCGATCTTCCATCTGGAACAGTAAAGCTTTGCAGCCTTTATCACGTCGTCTTTGGATTTGATCTCCCTGTTCTTTCCCTTTTCTGCGGTTACGCAGTTCCGTGGCAAATACACACTTATTGTGGTATAGAAGCTTACGCTTTGCGGTCAGACGGATGACATAATCCTGTCCCATAGAATCGAGTTTCAGAAACATCTTGTTATCATCATACCCCCGTTCCATGACAAAGGTTGCTTTTTTGAATAAAGCAGCGGCCCGTTCCATGGCAGAGAGAGTAATATC
This sequence comes from uncultured Lachnospiraceae bacterium, assembly GCA_944380025.1. Taxonomy (GTDB): domain Bacteria; phylum Bacillota; class Clostridia; order Lachnospirales; family Lachnospiraceae; genus Eisenbergiella. The sequence continues at coordinate 7,883 of CALWGL010000010.1, read as the reverse complement.
ATTAATGGAAGTAAAGTCTTTCTCTTTTGAAGAATGGATCTCCAAAAAGATACTGACCAGGTGATTGCCGGCTGTAAGTACAGCAGCTTCCGCTACATGATATCCTTTTTATAAACATTCTTTGCAGCGGTGCTTTCAGAGCATCCCTGGGAATCCCTTTGGAGAGATGTCTGGAAAGGCGGTCAACGATGTTGATCTTTCTGGAAGATTCATGTAACTGGTCGACGATATCAGTGAGCAGGCAGCTGCCGGAGGCGAGGATGCCATAATTCATGTCGGCAAAGAACTTTCTTTCCGGCTTTGGGAGTTTCTGGAAATTTTATTGGAAAAAGACAAAATTTCTCGTTTCATTTGATAGGTATTTGATGTAGAATGAACCATAGAGAATCCTCCTCCTTTTTGTTTAGTACGATTTTTTGTGGTGATTAAATTTTACATCAAAAAGGAACGGGATTCCTTATATTTGGGGTATTTTTTGAAAGTTGTGTATAATCAATAAGTCTGTTATGAAGTGACTTTTGTCAAGAGGTAAATGATGTATCCCACAAACTTTTTCTTGACCATCACATTTGTATAATCTATCAGCATCTGGAAGGAGCTCTGATTTAACAGTTCCCGGCATGTGACCACTCTGTTATTCGTGGATTGGTTACCGACAGGCTAATGGTTCCGCCGAGAGCCCTGCGATCTAAAAGCGTGGATCACCAAAGTGCCAACATAGACTTAACGCAGATAGCTCGAACCTTACAGGGATCACAGCCCCTTTCAGATACCGACAGATATTCAATTATATTTGTTCTGGCAGCAAGCTGCAGTTTACTGCTGATTGCTGCCTGATTACGATTTACATCAAGGACGGATGGCTGTCAAGGGCTGCGCAGCGGTGCATTTTACCCTTGACTGACAGCTGGATTTGATGTACCTGCCGTGGAATGAATGCTGATGTTTCCTGTCATCATGCCCCAGATGAAGCACGCGAGTTCTCTTGCTACAGCTGCTACTGCCACATTTTTCTTCTTTCCATGGCGGAGCATTTTGAAATACTTGCTCCGAAGCCGGGTATTCGCTTTATCGGCGTATGCAACCACATCAGCAGGCTGTCCGCTTTGCCTTGCCCGGAGTTCTTTGGACTTATGTCCGATGGCGCCTTTGCAAATGCTTTTTGCGGCTTCAATCAGCAGGCAGCGCAAGTGTGTATTTCCCGCTTTGGATATACCAAGCCGGTTCACGTTTTCCGAACTGGAATGCTCCCCGGGTACCAATCCCAGGAATGCCGCGTAAGTATTCCCCTTAGCGAAACGCTTGAAGTCACCCGTCTCCACAATCAGGGACAGCGCCGTATGGGTACGAATGCCCAGGAAGCAGCCAAGTTTTTTCGCCTTTTCCTGATAACGGGCTTCGGAAGCAATTTCCTCAATCCAGTTATCGTAACGCTCAATTTTTGCTTCCTGTTCCTCATAAGACACCATGTATTCGTCCAGGGTTTCCCGATACATGGGATCAAGCTCCAACTTCTTCAGCCAGGTGAAATGCCTGATCGTCCATTTTGTCCCACTATACAGGTGTCCATGCCGAGGAACAAACGCGTTGATCTGCTGCTTCAGTTTTTTAAGCGCAAACTTGTGGTCATCCCTCACCCGAAGATACTCTTTAACAGCATCGTCTTCGCCGGCTGGGATATAGACTGGATGGTAACCACCATAGCACAGGCACTGTGCGATCAAACGGGCATCACGCTTATCCGTTTTGATCCGTTTCCCCTGCTGGGTGAGCATGGTAGTCGGAGCAAGGATGACACATTTGATTCCGGCCTCTGTGAGCTGGTGGTAAAGCGTATACCCGAGACAGCCAGCCTCATAACCGCATTCAATGGAATAATCATCGCAGAAACCGAGTTTCATTTTCAGGGATTCAATGAAACAAATGACTTCTTTGTAGTCTGGGGCAACCTGTACTTCACCGAAGATCCGGTCTTCTGCTCCAATGGTGGGTTCCATTGCGCATAAAGTGTAATTTTTACTATGGACATCCATGCCGATTTTTATTATTCTATACATATGAGTGGCCTCCTTTTGTATGCGGTAATCCCTGTTACCATTGTTGTTGTCAAACCCTAGTATACAGGTAAATCCACGTTGCTACAAATGTGGGGTCACTTCATATTATCTAATTGAGAGTTCTGTGGACAAAACTGCGGAAACTAAAGAATGATAGGGATTGTATGCACAATATAATAGAGATATAATTGATGTTAATATATGAAAAGGCAACAGTACACTGGAGGGTAAGGTTATGGAGTTACAACAGGCACTAAAATACGTAATGGATGGAGATGCAGTTTTATTTTTAGGAGCAGGATTTTCATATGGAGGATCAAATATTTCTGGAGGTGTGATGAAAGTCGGAAAAGATCTATCATATGCAATTTGTGACGATTTGAAGATTGCACAATCGGATAATTTGACAATTTCTTCGTCAAGATATATCGAGGATGAAAAGTGTAAAAAGGGATTAGATGAATTTATTGATTTCCTTCGTGCAGAATTGACTTGTGCTGAGACGACGCCTGAACAGGATGCCATATGTGCGTTGCCGTGGACTCGCATATATACTACAAATTATGATGATATAGTTGAATTATCCAGTGAAAAACAGGGCATTTCCAGGGAGTCCATTACGATTACTAATGCAAGATATTCAGCGAAACGCAATATGGAGCAGGCGATTGTACACATTAATGGTTTTATTAGGAAATTGGATAAAAATACTTTTTATGATGAATTTAAAATTACAGACGATAATTATAACAGAGATGGTCTGCTTCAAAGTCCTTGGAGAAACTTGTTTGAAACAGATTTAAAAAAAGCGAAAACAGTTATTTTTATTGGATATTCACTAAAATACGATCAGGAGTTGGTGAGATGTATTGCTAATCTGAATGTGAAGGAAAAGTGTATTTTTATCGATTGTGATAAACTCGGAGAGGATGATGAGTTCAAAATAAAACGTTATGGAACATTACACAAGATCGGTACCACAGGATTTGCGCAAGAGATTGCTAAAGTTGCGGAAAACTATACGCCTCATTTGAAGCAGATTGAATTATCAGGATTCGAAAAGCGGGAGATTAATTCCTTTTTTTCAGATGAAATTTATTCTTCCAAAGATGTGATCGATCTTTTAGTAAAGGGCGATCTGAATATACAGTATATTACCCAAGATGGATACTGTGTTCATCGTAAAAAGACGATTAAAGAAGTGATGGAACAATTAAAGAGCAAGCAGGTAGTGATCTTGCAGTCAAAACTGGGAAATGGAAAGAGCGTATTTCTGGAGTGCTTAGCAAATGAACTTTTGGCGGAATACAATGTTTACTTTTTGAAGGATATAGATAATTATGTAAATGATTTGCAATTGATTCAGAGTGGCGTGGATCGATGCAATGTTATTATGGTTGATGATTACGGATACTATATTCAGTTCATAAAGGATTTGGGAAAGAATTTTCCGGAGAATCTAAAACTTGTTTTAACTTGTAGAACTGCTATCAATATCAACTTATATTACGATCTGACAGAAAAGTATGGTTACTTAGAAGAAAATTTATACTTGTGTGATATTGACAAGATGAAAGATTCAGATGTAACAGAACTTGTAAATGTTTTTAACAAAAATCGTTTATGGGGAAAGTTTGATACAATGAATCCTTCACAGAAAAAGAAAAAGATCAAGAAAGATTATGGTGCAAATTTGTCAAAAATATTCTATCTATTGCTAGAATCTGAAGTGATCGAGAAACAAATTCGAAAAGTTGTAAATGTACTAAATGAGAAAGTAGACTTGAGAAAGTTTGTCATTGTCCAAGCAATCAACTCGTTATGTCGTCTCAAATTTGCTTATTCTGATATATGCAAGTTTGTGAATATCTCGGATAATTTGTTGAGAAGCTATGCAATGAACCAAGATGTTAGAGAAATTCTTGACAGTGAAAATCATCGTTTTGTTTTGTCTTCGGCGATATATGTACAGTATCTTGTAAGACAGAGTGATATGAAAAGAGAATTGATAGAGATGCTTAGTAAATTGTATGAAGAGTGTTCAAAGAATGATATATGGATAAAAAAGTATGTACAGCAGAGAAAATTTCTTGTATCTCGTTCAAATATTAAATTGGTTTTTTCTTCAAATAATAATCTAACAAAGCAAGATGAACAGGACATATTTAATTATTATGATTCGATTAAAAATCTTCCAACGGCAACGGATAACCCGTTCTTTTGGTTACAGTTTGGGATTACGGCGTTAAATATGGAAAAATATCCGCTAGCCAAGATCTATTTCGACAATGCATATGCGAATGCAGAGAAACTTTATGATTTTGATGCTTATCAGATTGATACACATTATGCAAGATTATTGTTATGTACAGAGATGAGTAATAATCGCAATAATAAAGCGCAAGCGCTTGAGAATTTCTACAAGGCGCATAGTTTACTTTGGGAAAACAGTAATTCTGGAACGAATCTCAGCTATGTGTTAAGGCAGACGGGGCTATATACAGATTATTATGAGACATACAAAAAGCTGATGAATGAGAACGAGAGTGAAAGATATCTTGAAACGGCATATAGAATGCAGGAAAAATATATGAGATATTTCGAGATCAAGGATTTATTTAAGATACCAACGGATGTCGCAATGACGTATTTAAAGTATCGAAGAATTTTTAAAGGGACGCCGTATCAGTTGATGCTGAAACAGTGTGATGCAATATATAATAAAAAAATTCCGAGAGCTGAACTAAAGGCTAGATAATTAGTGCCTGCTGATTAAGCCGGTATTATAACAAAGGTAAGTAGGTAATCATCCGTATCTACAAATTCATCTCCACATTTGATAAGATACTCCCCGACTTTGCCACTTTATAAAAAGCAAATCTTCCAGAAGCATCGTATTTATCGATGTTTTTGGAAGATTTCTTTAAAATAATGTAACGTACGTAAACGGTAAGCGCTTTATAATCGTAAGCGTCAAACCCTCCGCCTACCACTAAAGGCGGATTTAGTCTATACTTGAGAAAAACAACAGATTTTTTCAAGGAAGGACTAAACACTATGGATCAATGCACGCATGAAGTCCGTGCGGAATACTGGAAAGGGATCATACGGGCCTGCGGGCAGCGTCCCGCAGGGCAGTCAGCCAAAAGCTGGATGGATGAGAACGGTATCTGCGAACAGAGTTATTATCACTGGCAGCGGAAATTCAGACAGCAGGCTTATGGGCAGATGAAAGCATCCGGACAGCTGAACCTGGCAGCGCCAGCCATTCCGACGGAAACGGAAACAACCGACATTTCCTTTGTGGAGATCCCCTGCTGCCCGGCAAAGGAAAAAAGTACGCAAAAGGACAGCCCCGTGGCTGTCATCCGTACTTCTGCAGTAACCATAGAGATCACCAACCGGATCTCGGATGCCCTCCTGCACCGGATCCTTCAGGAGGCGGCACATGCTTGAAGATGCCGGCGGCATCCGCCGTGTTGTCCTGGCCTGCGGCACCGTTGACCTGCGCAAAGGGATTGATGGACTGGCAACGATCATCGGGGATAAATACGGGCAGAACCCGTTTGAGAAAGGAACCCTGTTCCTCTTCTGCGGGAAGCGTTCGGACCGCTGCAAGGGACTGCTCTGGATGGGGACAGGATTCCTTCTTCTATATAAAAGGTTTGAAGACGGAAAGCTGTCCTGGCCCAGGACAACGCAGGAGGCCGCCGAACTGACGGAAGAACAGTACCATTATCTGATGATGGGACTGAATCCTCTGGATCCCCGGATCAGGGAAGTCAGCCCTTCGGAGATATACTGACCCTTTGTGCAAAACGGAGAAAATAATCTCCCGGTTTTCCTGGCATTCCGCCTGCACCCGGGGAAGGAAAAAGATGGCCGCCAAAGGCATCACCGGTCTCCTGGATCCCTTAAGGCAGGGAAAGGAAATTTTGAGGGGCTGATCGGATAGTCCACCTCAGAAGCTGTCAGGAAGCGTCTGGCCGGGAGGCATAATGACGGACCGCCTGAGCGGACGAAGTGGCTTTTTACCGCGATTTCTGGTATACTTTCCATTAAGGAAGGCGGATGATATGAACCGGAGATTTACACCAGAACAACTTAAGAGAATGGACCATAAGACCAAAGACGGGATCATCTGCCAGATGCAGGAGCGGATGGACAGGCTGGAGCAGGACTATGAAAACCTGATCGAGCAGATCCGGCTGGCAAACCAGGAACGCTTTGGCCGTAAGACGGAGAAGCTGGATGAGATCACGGGGCAGCTGTCCTTCTTCAACGAAGCGGAAGCCTGCTTCAATGAGGCGGCGGCGGAACCGCCCATAAAAGAGGTTGTGGCCTGTGCCGTGAAGCCGGCCCGGAAACGGAAGAAAAAAGGGCAGAGGGAAGAAGACCTGAAGGATTTCCCGCAGGAAGAGATCTGCCATGATATCCCGGAAGAAGAACTGGATGATTCTTTTGGGAAAGGGAACTGGAAACGTATGCCGGATGAAGTGTTCTGGCAGCTACGGTTTGAGCCTGCGAAATGGGTGGCTGAGAAGCATGTGGTAAAAGTATACGCAGGGACAGACGGGCTGCATCAGGATGAGTTCCTCCGGGGGGACCATCCGGCGACGTTGTTCCGCGGGAGCATCGCGACCCCATCGCTGGAAGCGGCGGTGATCAACGCGAAATATGTGAACAGCAATCCGCTGGAGCGTATTGCGCGGGATTTCCAGGTGAACGGTCTGAACCTTTCAAAGCAGACGATGTCAAACTGGACGGTATGGACGGCAGAGAGATACCTCCAGCCGGTCTATGAACAGATGAAAAGGCGGCAGCTGGAAGCGCATGTAAACCAGTGTGATGAAACGCCGCTGGAAGTGATCCATGACGGGAGGCCTGCGGGGAGCAAAAGTTACATGTGGGTACACCTGACAGGGGAACTGAGCCCGGGGCCGCAGATCATCGTATACGAGTACCAGAAGACCAGGCACAGCGACCACCCGAAGGAATACTATAAAGACTTCAGGGGGATCCTGATGACAGACGGTCTGGAACAGTACCATAAGCTTGCGAGGGACGTGGAAGGGATAACGAACGCAAACTGTATGGCGCATGCAAGGCGGCATTTCGCGAACGCGGTGAAGGCAGCGAAAGATAAGGGATCCATCCAGTCGTCCGTGGCGTATCAGGCACTTGTGAGGATCGGGGCGTTCTATGACCTGGAGAAAGGGCTGAAGGATCTGAGCCCGGAAGAGAGGCTGGAAAAACGGCAGACTTCAATCAGGCCGCTGGTTGAGGAGTATTTTGCGTGGGTAAAGGAGACGCTTTCCGGGAAGCGGGTGCTGCCGAAAGGGGAGACAGCAAAAGGACTGAATTACAGCCTGAACCAGGAGGAGTACCTGAAGGTGTTCCTGACGGATGGGGAAGTGCCGATTGATGATTCGGCAAGTGAACGGGCGTTGAGGAACTTCACGATCGGAAGGAAGAACTGGGTAACAGTGAACACGGTGCGAGGGGCGCAGGCAAGCGCGGTGATATACAGCGTTACGGAAACAGCCCGTGCGAACGGCCTGAATGTCTACTACTACATGAGGCATCTGCTGACGGAACTGCCGCAGCTGCTGCAGACCCATGAAAAGCTGGATGAGTCTTTGCTGGATCCGCTCATGCCATGGTCGAAAACACTGCCGGAAGAATGTTATAGTAAACGCCGCAGGTAAGCGGCGTTTTCATAACAGGGGGCGGAGGATTTGACGTTTACTTATAATCGACCGGATCGTCAGGCTCCAACTTTTGTGAGATACTTCAGATACCTGGAGTAATTCACTTCCTGTCTGG